>JAICTR010000213.1 GCA_025936275.1 Burkholderiales bacterium | reverse complement strand
GAGGATGTCTATCCGGCGGAGCTGATCCACGACCTCGCACCGCACATCGAGCGTGTGAAGCGCGGCGAAGAGGCGAGCTACGAGCGCGCCATGCGCCTGCCCTCGGGCAAGGAGCGCTGGGTGCGCGTGAGGCTCACGCCGCGCCGCGATGCCGAAGGCGTGGTGCGCGGCTTCTACGTCGTCTCCACCGACATCCACGAGATCAAGTCCGCGCAGGCGGAGGTCGAGGACAAGGAGCGGCAGCTGCGCCAGGTGATCGATTCGGTGCCGACGCCCATGTGCTACGTGGACGCGGAGATGCGCTACCGCTACGTGAACAATGCCTTCCTCGACTACATCGGCCTCGAGCCGCGCCAGATCGTCGGACGCCTCGTGGTCGAGGTGCTGGGCGAGGATCGCTATCGCCAGCTCCATCCGCACCTCGAGCGGCTGCGCACCGGCGAGTCGCTCGCCGTCGAGCGCCTGGTGCGCTTCGCCGACGGCAGCGCGCGCTGGATGATCGTGCGCCTCACGCCGCGCATCTCCGACGGCCGCTACCTCGGCTACTACGCGACGACCAGCGATATCCACGAGCAGAAGGTGGTCGAGGAGGAGCTGCGCCGCGCGAGCGACATCCTCTCCGCGCACTTCGACAACACGCCGCTCGCGGTGATCGAGTGGGATACGGAGCTGCGCATCGTGCGCTGGTCCGGCCAGGCGGAGGCGATCTTCGGCTGGAACGCTTCCGAGGCGCTCGGCCGCGCGCTCGCCAGCTGGCGCCTCGTGTACGAGGACGACCGCGGCTCGGTGGACCACGCCATCGCCGACCTCGTGCATGGCTCGATGCGCCATGCGACGCTCCTCGCGCGGAGCTACCGCAAGGACGGCTCGGTGATCTGGGTCGAGTGGCACCACTCGGCGCTGCGCGACGAGGCCGGGCACCTCGTCTCCATCCTCTCGCTCGCGCAGGACGTCTCCTCGCGCATCCAGGCCGAGGAGCGGCTGCAGTACATGGCGACGCACGATGGCCTCACGGGGCTGCCGAACAGCGTGCTCCTCAACGACCGGCTCGATGCCGCGCTGGTCCGCGTGCGCCGCACCCATGCGCGCATCGGCGTGATGTTCCTCGACCTCGACCACTTCAAGGACGTGAACGACACGCTCGGCCACCGCGTCGGCGACCTGCTGCTGAAGGAGCTCGCGCGCCGCATCCGCGCGGCGCTGCGGCAGAGCGACGTGCTGGCGCGCGTCTCGGGCGACGAGTTCGTCGTGATCCTCGAGGATTTCCCCGACGAGAACGCGCCGGAGTTGGTCGCGCGCAAGGTGCTGGACGAGGTGCGCCGGCCGTTCCAGCTCGAGGGCCAGGAGATCCACGTGAGCGGCAGCATCGGCCTCGCGCTGCATCCCGAGGATGGCACCGATGCGGAGACCCTCCTCAAGAACGCCGACGCGGCGATGTACCACGCGAAGGAGCTGGGGCGGAACGGCTTCCGGCTATTCTCCGCCGAGCTCGCCGAGCGCCGCTCGCACCGCCTGCGCGTCGAGACCGCGCTGCGCCGCGCGTTGAAGGCGGGCGAGCTCGAGCTGCATTACCAGCCGATCGTGGAGACCGCGAGCGGCGAGGTGCACCGCGCCGAGGCGCTCTTGCGCTGGCACGATCCGGAGCGCGGCCTCGTCCTGCCGCAGGGCTTCGTGCCGCTCGCCGAGGAGACGGGGCTCGGCCACGCCATCGGCCACTGGGTGCTCGAGGCGGCGTGCCGCCAGGCGCGCGCGTGGCGCGACGCGGGGCTCGGCGACATCGTCGTGTGCGTGAACCTTTCGGCGGGACAGCTGCGCGATACCGGCATGGTCGCGGACCTGAAGGAGACGCTCGCCGCCACCGGCTGCGAGCCCGCATGGCTGCAGTTCGAGATCACCGAGACCAGCATGGTGCGCGACGTGGAAGGCGCGAGCGTCCTGCTCTCGCGGCTGCGCTCGCTCGGCGTGAGGATCGCGATCGACGATTTCGGCACCGGCTTCTCGAGCCTCTCGCACCTGCGCCACCTGCCGGTGGACGTGCTGAAGATCGACAAGGCGTTCGTCGCCGACATCGACGCGGAAGCGGAGCCGCGTGCGCGCGCGCGGCCGCGCCGCGGCGGCGACAGCGCGGGCGGCGCCGCGATCGTCTCCGCGGTGATCGGCCTCGCGCGCGGACTCGGGCTCGACGTCGTCGCCGAGGGCGTCGAGCGCAAGTCGCAGCTCCATTTCCTGGCCAAGGAAGGCTGCGCCGCGTGCCAGGGCTATCTGCTCTGCCCGCCGCTCTCCGCGGCGGACTTCGAGGCCTGGCTGCGCAACCGCGCGCGCCTCGGCGCCAAGCGCAAGCCTCGCAGGAAAACGGCGAGGGTTTAGAAAATTCCCCCTCTCCCGTGGGAGAGGGCCGGGGAGAGGGTAACCACGAAATCTCCCTCTCCCTTGGGAGAGGGTCGCCGCTACCCCTGCTTCACCGTGAGGTGATTGCGCACCTCACGCACGCCCTTCGTGTCCTGCGCGATCTTCGTCGCGCGCTCCTTCGCTTCTGCGGTATCGGCGAGCCCGTTCAGCGTCACCACGCCATCCTTCGTATCGACGTCGATCTTCAGCACGCTGAGGTCGCGGTCGGCGATGAAGCCCGCCTTGATGGAAGCGGTGATCGCGGCATCGCCGAGCGCGGCGCGCGCCTGCTTGCCGGTATCGGCGTGATCGTTCGAAGCGTTCGCGTTCGCGGCCGCGTCCGCGGGCTTGCGATCGGCGCTCGTCGCGTAGTCGATGCGCTGCCCCGCCTCGCCGAGCGTGCGCTTGGTCGCGTGGCCCGCATCGACGAGCGCGTCCTTGGTCTTCGCGATCGCCGCATCGGCGCGGCGCCCCACCTCGGCGCCCGCGCGATCGGCGCGCTGCATGTCGTCGCGATCGCATGCGGCGAGGGAGAGCGCGGCGACGGCCGCGGCGAGGGCGATTCGCATGTATCCGTTTCTCATTTGCGGCCTCCTGCGGTTTTTGGATCCGGATGCGGATCGTATTACCGGCGCAGCCGCGAAGACGTCGGCGCGACTCGCAAACCGCTGTCGGTTCGAGCCGACACGGCGCTGTCGGAATCGTCCGACTCCGGAATGAGCGCTTTCCTTGTCGCGGGCCGCGCGCCGTTCCGACAGAGCGCGGATCGGCGCATGCCTAATCTGGCGAGGTGGGTGCGGCCCCTGTGCGCCGCGCGCCACCCGATCTCGGACGTGACAACGAATCCGATTCTCGCCAAGAGCCCAGACAAAGGAGATCGCCATGCGCAGCAGCAGCACCAGCCAATCGAACCCCGTGGCCCGCGACATCCAGAACGTCGTGTCCGACGCGCAGGACCTGCTCAAGACGGTGCAGGACCAGGGCGGCGACAAGATCGGCGAGATGCGCGCCAAGATGCAGACCCAGATCGACGCCGCCCGCCAGACGCTCACCGAGCTGCAGGCGAACGTGCAGGACAGCGCCAAGGTGGCGATGAACACGACCGACGAATACGTGCGCGCGAATCCGTGGCGCGCCGTGGGCATCAGCGCGGGCGTCGGCGCGTTGATCGGCTTCCTCATCGCGCGTCGCTGAAGGAGCCGGCGTGATCCGCCAGGCGAGCGGCATCGTGGGAGACGTGCGCGGCATCGCGCACACGGGGCTGCGCGCCGTGCGCACCCGCCTCGAGCTCGCGTCCATCGAGCTCACCGAGGAGAAGGCGTGGCTCGTGCGTTTCGTGCTCGTGGCGGTGGCGGCGCTCTACCTCGTCACGTTCGGCCTGCTGCTCGGCATCTGCGCGCTCACCCTCTGGGCCTCCGAGGAGAACCGCCCGGCGATCCTCGGCGGCTTCACCGCGGTGTTCCTCGTCGTGGGCCTGGGCTGCGCGCTGTACATCTGGATGCAGGCGCGCCGCCGCCACCCGATCCTCAAGGAGACGATCGCGGTGCTGAAGGGCGACGAGCAGGCGCTGCGGCAGGGCCTGCAGGGAGCCGGAGATGACTGAGATCGACACGCTGCAGCGCAGGCGCGAGCTGGTGATGCTCTCCGCCGAGCTGCAGCGCGCGACGATCGCGCGGCGCCTGTCGCGCATCGAGGCGAACCCCGCGCGCGTGGCCCTGGGCTATGCCGCGAAGGTCGCGAGCCGTCCGCTGCTCATCACCCTCGGCACGAGGGCGGTGCGGCTGGCGGTCCGCGCGTATCGGAGGCGATCCGTGAATAAAGGACGCCATTGAAGAATCAACCAACCCTCTAGCGAAGGAGATCGTCATGCTTTACTGGGCAGCTGTGTTCTTCATCGTCGCGTTGATCGCGGCGGTCCTGGGCTTCGGCGGAATCGCGGCCGGTGCTGCGGGCATCGCCAAGATCCTGTTCTTCATCTTCCTCGTCGCGTTCGTGGTGTCGCTCCTCATGGGCGTCTTCCGCCGCGGCGTATAGGAGCGGCCATGGCTACTCGACACTGGCTGGCGGCGGCCTCGGCCGCCGCCGTGGTGGCGCTCGCGGGATGCGCGAACGAGCCGTATTACAACGGCGAGCCGGGCCCCGGATATCGCGGCACCGCTTCGGTGGCGCGCGACTCCGGCCCACGCTACTACGACTCGCGCTACCGCGATAGCTACGCCTCCGGCGAAGGCCGCGTGGTCGCGATCGACGCGGTGCGCGACAGCGATCGCACGAGCGGCGGCGGCGCGGTCCTCGGCGGTCTCGCCGGCGGCGTGCTCGGCCACCAGATCGGCAGCGGCAGCGGCAACACCGCCGCGACCATTGCCGGCGCGGTGGGCGGTGCGGTCGTCGGCAACGAGATCGAGAAGCGGCGCAGCGGCAACGACTACTACCGCGTCACGGTGCGTTTCCGCGATGGCCGCGAGGCGACGTTCGACGAGGAGTCGATCGGCGACCTGCACGGGGGCGACCGCGGGCACGTCGACAACGGACGTCTCTATCGCGACTAACCCCGCGCGCGCGGCGGCGACCGTGGGTTAACATTCGCCCATGGCCGTCCGCCCCGCCTTTCGCGGCCATGGCGCCTCCGGGCGTCGTGGCCGTTTCCGTTTGCATCGGTTCCCATGAATACGTCGTCTCGCGCCCCGGCCGCGCAGGCCGCGCAGCCCGCCTCCGCGGCAGTCCCGCTCGAATCGATCCTCGCGCAGCTCGAATCCGCGCTCGCGCGGCTCGAGTCCTCGAGCGCGGACGGCGATCGCGAGGCGACGCTCGCCGAAGCGCGCGGCACGCTCGCGCGGCTGCGCGGCGCGCTCCGCGATTCCGGAGATCTCCACGCGCTCTCCGCTTTCCTGCAGGCGACGGGCGAGCACGAGAAGGCGAGCCTCGCCCGCGAGCTGCACGACCAGCTCGGCGGCATCCTCACGCCGGTGAAGATGGACCTCGCGTGGCTGCG
>JAICTR010000043.1 GCA_025936275.1 Burkholderiales bacterium | reverse complement strand
TCCACGGCGGGCGAGAAGTAGCCTTCCGCGGCGGCGATCTCGGGGACGCGCTTCCTCACGTCGCGCATCCACGCGCGCCGCGCGATGGTGCGCCGGTCCGGCGCGATGTCGCCCTTGGGCGGAGGAAGGTATTTCTCGTAGAGGCCGCGCAGCGGCTGCGGCACGTCCCACGTGACGGTGAGGATGCCGCTCGAGGTGCGGCGCGGCGCCGAGGCCTTCGCCTGAACCTTGCCCTCGTCGGGGGTGCGCGGCGTGGCGGTGGCCGGCGGCTCGTCCGCGAACGCGACCGCCGAGGCGAGGCACGCCAGCCACAGGGCGGGGAGCCTCACATCGATTCTCGCGTGGGGACGGCGGCCATGGAGGCGTTCGCGCGCAACTCGGGGGTTCCACGAAAGACCGTGCGCCGGCCGGAGTGGTTCCCTCGGCGCAGGCGCCGCGCGCCGCGGCGCTAGCCGAGCGTCCGCTCGGCCCGCTCGATGCGCTTCTCGAGGCGCTCGACCGCGTCGCGCAGCTCCGAGACCTCGCGCGCGAACGACTCCACTTTCACGCGCGAGGCGATGAGCGGCGACTCCTCGGTCCAGTACTCGGCCGCCCCCTGCGCACCGCGCCGCACCGCCTCGCCGCTCCAGCGGGCGAGCCCGCGCGCCGCGGCGGCGAGGCGGTGCGCCGCGATGTCGCCCACGACCTTCGAGAGGTCTTCCTCGAAGTCCCAGCGCAGGTTGCGCGCCAGGAACGACACTTCCTGCGCGAGCTCCGCATCGCCCTGCATCTCGATGTCGCGGAACGCGGCCTCCTCGCCCGCGGCGAGCCGCGGCAGGAGGAAGGGCGAGATGCGCACCACGAGATCCCGCGGCGCGCCGTCGAGGGCCGCGGTCACCTCGCCCGTGGTCTGCACGGTGAACGCGGTGCGTACCGGGCCCACGTGGAAGGCCACCGTGCGGCCGGCGTGCGCCCGCAGCCGATCCATCGCGAGCGGCGCGGCGCGCAGCACGTGGTTCACCGCGCGCTCGGCGGGATGCGGAAAGGGACCCATCACGCCTTCCACCCGCGATGCAGCGCCACCACGCCCGCGGCGAGGTTGAAGTACTCGACGCGATCCAGCCCCGCCGCCTGCATCATCGCCTTCAAGGTCTCCTGGTCGGGGTGCATGCGGATCGATTCGGCGAGGTAGCGATAGGCGGCCTCGTCCTTCGCCACGTACTTGCCGAGCGCAGGGAGCACCGAGAACGAGTACGCGTCGTAGGCCCGGGCGAGCGGCTTCCACGGCCTGGAGAACTCGAGCACCAGCACGCGGCCGCCCGGGCGCGCCACGCGGCGCATCTCGGCGAGCGCGGCCTCCTTGTGCGTCATGTTGCGCAGGCCGAAGGCGACCGACACGCAATCGAACGTGTCGTCGGGAAACGGCAGCTTCTCCGCGTCGCAGAGCGCGAGCGGCGCGAGGAGCCCCGCGTCGGCGAGCCGGTCGCGGCCCACGGCGAGCATTGCCGCGTTGATGTCGGTCATCACGACCTGGCCCGTCTCGCCCGCGCGCCGCGCGAAGGCGCGGGCGAGGTCGCCGCTGCCGGAAGCGACATCGAGCACCCGGGAGCCCGCGCGCACGCCGGACAGCTCGAGCGCGAAGCGCTTCCACAGGCGATGCAGCCCGAGCGACATGAGGTCGTTCATCAGGTCGTAGCTCGGGGCGACCGAGCGGAACACCTCGCCCACGCGCGCCGCCTTCTCCTCCTCGGGGACCTCGCGGTAGCCGAAGTGCGTGGTCTTTCCCGAGTCCTTCACGGCTCGCGGCTCTTGCCCGCCTGCGCCAGGCGCGCGAGGTAGGTCTTCCAGTTCGCCTCGCGCTTCACGCCGAGCTCGTAGAGGTACTCCCACGAGTAGATGCCGGTGTCGTGGCCGTCGGTGAAGGCGAGCTTCACGGCGTACATGCCGACCGGCTCCACCGCGTCGATGCCGACCTCCTTCTTGCCCACCTGCAGCACTTCCTGGCCCGGGCCGTGGCCGCGCACCTCGGCCGAGGGCGAGAACACGCGCAGGTATTCGCACGGCAGCTCGAAGCGCGCGCCGTCGTCGAACGCGATGTCGAGCACCTTCGACTGCTGGTGCAGCGTGATGTCGGTGGGGCGCGGCGTCTTGGGATTCATGCGGGAATCTTAGCGCACCGCCTCGCCGTAATAGCCGCGCACCGTGCGCCACGCGACTGCCTGCAGGAAGCGCGCGGTGTCCGGATCGAGGTCCGCGGTGTAGGGATTGCCCTCCGGCGACTTGCCGTAGAGCGCCGCGTAGAAGGTGCACGCGGCGAGATAGGTGCCGGCGAGGCTCGGGTGCATGTGGTCCTTGAAGTGCAGCACGAGCGCGGGCCGCTCCTCGAGCGAGCGCTGGAAAGCGAGGCCCACGGGCACCACCAGGTCGTCGAGCTCGTTCGCGACCGCCTCGTAGCCCTTGGCGAGCGGCTCGGTCATGGCGGGCTTGCCCTGGTAGGCCCAGGTCATGAAGAACACCGTCTTCGCGCCGCTCGCGCGGATCAGGCCGTCGAAGCCGCGCGCCGCCTGGCGGAAGCGCTCCGCCTTCGCCG
The DNA here is from genome assembly GCA_025936275.1 of Burkholderiales bacterium. Classification (GTDB taxonomy): domain Bacteria; phylum Pseudomonadota; class Gammaproteobacteria; order Burkholderiales; family Usitatibacteraceae; genus Usitatibacter. The sequence continues at coordinate 8,615 of JAICTR010000043.1, read as the reverse complement.
CATCCTTCGCCATCGGCTCGCGGCTCTGGCCCTGCAGCACGACGACATCCCAATGGCGGGACTGCAGCTCGTAGGGAAGGTCGCCGGCGTGCTCCATGAGGTAGGCGCCGGAGATGGTGCTGGAGCGGAACACGTACTCCTTCGCATGCTCCGGGTCGGCGGCGAGGACCAGGTGGCGCAGGTGCCCGTGCAGGCTGTCGTTGTAGTAGCTGAAGCTGTTGCCGATGAAGAGCACGTGGTGCGGCGGATCGACGTGCGTCACGCGCGGCGCGGCGAGCGGGGCGGTGGCGGCGAACGCGAGCGCGAGGGCGAGCAAGGCGCGGATCATGCGGGGCTCCGGCGAAGGGGGGACCGACACCCTATCGTAAGATGGCGCCCATGATCGGCATCCTCGTGGTCTCCCATGGCGCGTTCGGGGAGTCCCTCATCCACTCCGCGAGCCACGTGCTCGGCCGGCGCCCGCTCTACCTGCGCCAGCTCGGCGTCACCGTGCACGACGATCCCGAGGCGATCCAGCCGGTCGCGGAGGAGCTGGTGCGCTACCTCGACCAGGGCGCGGGCGTGCTGGTGCTCGCCGACATCTACGGCGCGACGCCCTCGAACATCGCCGCGCGGCTGCTGCGCCCCGGGCGCGTCGAGGGCATCGCCGGCGTGAACCTGCCGATGCTGATCCGCGCGCTCAACTATCGCGACCAGCCGCTGGGCGACGTGCTCGAGAAGGCGCTCGCGGGCGGCGCCGAAGGCATCACGCGCATGGCGCACGCATGCTCCAACGACTCATGATCAAGCGCACCGTCACCATCACCAACAAGCTCGGCCTGCACGCGCGCGCCTCGGCCAAGCTCACGCAGGCCGCCTCGTCCTTCACGAGCGCGGTGTGGATCGCGCGCAATGGCCGGCGCGTGAACGCGAAGAGCATCATGGGCGTGATGATGCTCGCCGCGGGCCTGGGCTCGAGCGTGGAGATCGAGGCCGAAGGCCCCGACGAGGAAGCGGCGATGGCGGCGGTGGAAGCGCTCTTCGCCGGCAGGTTCGGCGAGCCGGAGTAGCGCGATGCCCGACTCGCGCGGGGCGCCCTCGCCCATCTGCTTCACGATGCACGGCATCGGCGTCTCGGACGGCATCGCCATCGGCCACGCGCACCTCTTCGCCGGGATGTCCGCGGAGGTGGACCACTACACGATCGCCGCGGGCGACGTCGCGCGCGAGCAGCGCCGCTACGATCGCGCGGTGAAGGAGGCGCGCGAGGAGCTGGAGGAGATCGCCGAGAGCGTGCGCCACGGCGGCGCGACCGAGCTCGACGCCTTCATGCGCGTGCACATCATGCTGCTCGACGATCCGGCGTTCGCCGAGGCGCCGCGCGAGCGCATCCGCGCCGAGCGCTGCAACGCGGAGTGGGCGCTGCGCCAGGAGCTCGACGACCTCCTCGGCCAGTTCGGCGAGGTGACGGATCCGTACCTGCGCGAGCGCGCCGACGACGTGCGCCAGGTGGCGGAGCGCGTGCTCGCCGCGCTCGCCGGCACGCAGCGCCGCGTGCCGGCGAAGCCGATGCGCGAGGACGGCTCGATCCTCGTCGCGCGCGACCTCTCGCCCGCCGACGTGATCCTCTTCAAGCGCCATCGCTTCACGGCGTTCGTCACCGACCTGGGCGGCGCGACCTCGCACACCGCGATCGTCGCGCGCTCGCTCGACATCCCGGCGATCGTGGCGCTGCACCACGCGCGCTCGCTGATCCGCGAGGACGAGCTGATCATCGTCGACGGCACGCAGGGCGTGGTGATCGTGAATCCCGGCCGCCAGGTGCTCGCCGAGTACCGCCTGAAGCAGAACGAGGCGCGGCTCGAGCGCGACAAGCTGAAGCGCCTGCGCACCGCGCCCGCCGCCACGCTCGACGGCACGCCGGTGCAGCTCTGGGCGAACATCGAGCTGCCCTCCGACATCGACGCGGTGAAGGCGAGCGGCGCCACCGGCATCGGGCTCTTCCGCAGCGAGTTCCTGTTCATGAACCGCCGCGACCTGCCCGACGAGGACGAACAGTACGAGGCGTACCGCGACGTGGTGGAAGGGATGAAGGGCTTCCCGGTCACGATCCGCACCGTCGACATCGGCGCCGACAAGCCGACCGAAGACGGCGACCCGTACACCGCCGTGAATCCGGCGCTGGGATTGCGCGCGATCCGCTGGTGCCTCGCGGAGCCGGCGGTGTTCAACACGCAGCTGCGCGCGATCCTGCGCGCCTCGCGCCACGGCCGCGTGCAGATCCTGATCCCGATGCTCGCCACCTGGCAGGAGATCACCCAGGCGCTCGCCGCGGTGGCGCTCGCGCGCTCGCAGCTCGAGCGCGAAGGCGTGAAGCTGCACGGCCCGGTGCCGGTGGGCGGCATGATCGAGGTGCCGGCGGCGGCGATCGCGCTGCCGATGTTCATCCGCAAGCTCGACTTCCTCTCGGTCGGCACCAACGACCTCATCCAGTACACGCTCGCCATCGACCGCGCCGACGACAAGGTGGCGCACCTCTACGACCCGCTGCACCCCGCGGTGCTCGCGCTCATCGCGAGCGTGATCCGCACCGCGCAGCAGCACGCGAAGCCGGTGGCGGTGTGCGGCGAGATGGCGGGCGACGTGAGGCTCACGCGCCTCCTGCTGGGCTTCGGGCTGCGCCACTTCTCGATGCATCCCGCGCATCTGCTGGCGGTGAAGCAGCGCGTGCTGAAGACCAGCGTCGCGGAGGTGGGACCGATCGTCTCGCGCATCCTCAAGGCGGACGACCCGGAGAAGCTGCAGGCGCTGATGGAGAAGCTCAACGCCTGAGGCTCAGCGGCTCCCCACGAGCGCGGTGGCCGCGGACTCGGCCTGGTCGTCGAGGAGCGCCTGGAGCGCGCGCACCTTTTCGTCGGGGCCGAGCGATTCCCATGGGCGGAGCGCGTTGGATCGCGCGGCCTCGTACGGATTCGCCGCGTGCACCCGCTTCTGCGCGACGACCTTCCCGGTCGCGAGGTCGACCAGCGCGAGCGTGAAGTACGCGTAAGGCGCGAAGTAGCCGAGCGCCGCGGGCGAAGCCTCGTCGAGCCGCGTGACGAGCGTGGGATCGACGTAGAAGCCGATGCCTTCGAGCTCGCCCGCATCCACGTTGCCGCCGGTGCGCGGCAACGGCGCGGCGTCGCGCGCCTTGAGGAGCAGCACGAGGTGCGTCGCGCCCACCTGCGGCAGGCGTCCCCGCAATGCATCGGCGACCGATTGCGCGAGCGTCGGCTGGCCGAGGCCGTCCTTCTCCGCCGCGAGCGCCTGGGCATCGCGCCCCGCGAGGAGGATCACCTTCGCGTCCGGATCGGCGTGGTGGATGCCCGCCTGCATCGCCCTTAGCGCGCCGCGGTCGAAGATGCGCTCGTCGAACGGCACGAACTGGCGCGTGCGATCGGAAAGCGAGCTTCCCGCGGTGGGCCGATGCTGCACCAGCATCACGCCATCGCCGATGAGCGACATCACCGCGTACGCGCGCTCCGCCGCGCCCGCCGCGCCGCTCGCGAGGATCAACGCCGCCGCCACCAGGAGCTTCATGGGTCCTCCCGCCGTTTGCGCGATTGTGCCCGAGCCGCGCGGCACCGCTCCCACCCGGGCGGGCGGGAGGCGCTTTTGCTATCATGCCCTCCTACGCGCCGATTTGAGCTCAGCTTGCGGGCGCGAAACAAATACGGCTAAAGCGAGTGGCGGCGCAGCGAGAACCCGACACGAGCTTTGGTCCCAACGCCGGTCGGGTTTTTTGTTGCCATGAACGACACCGCATCGCGATCCGTGGGAGCCGTGGCGCCGCAGCGCGCGGGCTTCCTCGAGCCGCTGATCCTCAAGGCGGGCAAGACGCTCGCCTCCTACGAGCTGGTCTACGAAACCTACGGCACGCTCAACGCCGCGCGCTCCAACGCCGTGCTGGTGTGCCACGCGCTCTCGGGAAGCCACCACGTCGCGGGGTATTACGCCGACGACCCGCGCAAGGTCGGCTGGTGGGACAACCTCGTCGGACCCGGCAAGCCCATCGACACCGAGCGCTTCTTCGTGATCGGCGTGAACAACATCGGCGGCTGCCACGGCTCGACCGGCCCGGGCTCCATCGATCGCGCGACGGGACAGCCGTACGGCGCGAGCTTCCCGGTGGTGACGGTGGAGGATTGGGTGGTCTCCCAGGCGCGGCTCATGGACCGGTTGGGGATCGAGCGGCTCGCCGCGGCGGTGGGCGGCTCGCTGGGCGCCATGCAGGCGATGCAGTGGACGCTCTCGTTTCCGGACCGCATCGCGCATGCGCTGGTGATCGCGGCGGCGCCGCGCCTGTCGACGCAGAACATCGCCTTCAACGACGTCGCGCGCCAGGCGATCGTCTCGGACCCCGACTTCCACGGCGGGAACTTCTACGCGCACAAGGCGATCCCGGCGCGGGGCCTCAAGCTCGCGCGGATGCTGGGGCACATCACGTACCTTTCCGAAGACCTGCTGATGGAGAAGTTCGGGCGCGTGTTGAAGCGCGACGAGTACGGCTTCAACTACGAGGTGGAGTTCGAGATCGAGTCGTACCTGCGCTACCAGGGCGACAAGTTCGCGCAGGTGTTCGACGCCAACACCTACCTCCTGATGACGAAGGCGCTCGACTACTTCGACCCGGCGAACGAAACCGGCGGCAACCTCGCGCGCGCGCTCTCGCTCGCCAAGGCCGGGTTCTTCGTCGCGTCCTTCAAGAGCGACTGGCGCTTCCCGCCGGAGCGCTCGCGCGAGATCGTGAAGGCGCTGGTCGCCTCGAACCGGGACGTGAGCTACGCCGAGATCGATGCGCCCCATGGGCACGACGCGTTCCTGCTCGACAACCCGCACTACCACCAGCTCGTCGCCGCGTACATGGACAGGGTCGCGATGGAGGTGGGCGCGGGCAGGCGGGCTACGCCGCTCGCGCTCGCGGCCGGCGAGCTCGAGGAGATGCGCGGCTACGCCGGGCGCGGCGAGCCGCGGGAGGGCGCGTGACGATGCAACGCTACGACTTCGAGCTCATCGCGTCGTGGATTCCGGAGCGCTCGCGGGTGCTCGACCTCGGCTGCGGCGACGGCGTGCTGCTCGCGGGCCTCGCCGCGACCCACGGCGTGAAGGGCTACGGCATCGAGATCGACGACGCCAACCTCCTCGCCAGCGTGAAGAACGGCATCAACGTGGTGCAGAGCGACATCGAGGAAGGGCTCGCCTCGTTCGGCGATGGCGCGTTCGATTTCGTGATCCTCTCGCAGACGCTGCAGGCGATGCGCGACGCCGAGCGCGTGCTGAACGAGATGCTGCGCGTCGGGCGCGAGGGGATCGTGACCTTCCCCAACTTCGGCTACTGGCGCCATCGCCTCGACATCCTGCAGGGCCACATGCCGGTCTCGAAGACGCTCCCGCACGACTGGTGGAACACGCCCAACATCCACCTGTGCACGGTGAAGGACTTCGAGAGCCTGTGCGCGAAGGTCGGCGCCGAGATCCTCGACGAGCGCGTGATCCACGACGGCAAGACGGTGCGGGTGCTGCCGAACCTGCGCGGCAGCCTCGGCGTCTTCCGCTTCCGCCGCCGATAGAAAATCGGGGACAGACCCCATTTTCCGCCGTGGCGCGAGCCGACTCGCCGCCCGGAAAATGGGGTCTGTCCCCGATTTTCGACGGCTATCTTTTGCGGCGGTCGAGGCGCGAGCTCTTGCGGCGCGCCTCGTGCATCGCGCGCAGCTCGCGGTTGATGAGCGAGCGCAGCTTCTCGGCGGAGGCGATCGCGGCCTCGACCTCCTTGCGGCGCGCGGCGAGGAAGGCGCGATCGACCCTTTGCGTCTCGGGCTGCGTCTCGCCGCCGGGGCCGGGATCCCAGAGGGCGCGGGCGAGCTGGATGCGCGGCTCGCGCGAGCCCATCTCGCGCATGTAGGTGGAGCGCGTGAGGAGCGCGCGCACGCGCTCGGCCACCTCGAGCCGCTTCGCGAGCCGCTCGAAATCGAAGTCCGCGCCGATGCGGTGGAAGTCGAAGAGGTCCTGCACCGCGGCGAGGTACTGGCGCGGGCGCGGGAGCTTCAGGATCACGCGCCCCTGCTTGATCGAGATCTCCATCAGGCTGTACATCACCTGGCCCAGCACCCAGTCGAGGTAGGCGAGGCGCGCGAGCGTCGTGCCGATGCTCGCGGCGATCGACGCCGGCAGCGGCTGGGTGAGCGGGACGAGGTCCGTGCTGAACATGGCGGATTTGCGCGGCATGCCTAGGTTCTCCGGTCGAGCGCTTCGAGGGCCGGCCGCTTCCAGGCGAGGAGGGCGAGCCCCGGCAACGCGATGATGAACGTGCAGAGGAAAAACGTCGACCACGGCAGCGCGAGGTAGCGCGGGTCGGTGGCGTAGCCCGCGGCCGGGCCGACGTACACGCGCCCGAAAGTAGCGAGCGCGGAGAGCAGAGCGTACTGCGTCGCCGTGAAGCGATGATCGCAGAGCGCCATGAGGAGCGCCACGAAGGCCGCCGTCCCCATGCCGCCCGCGAGGTTCTCGAATCCGACCGCGAGGAACATTAGCCCGTAGCTGTGGCCGGCGAGCGCGAGCGCCATGAAGGCGAGGTTCGAGACCGCCTGCAGGATGCCGAAGGCGAGCAGCGACCGATAAAGCCCGAGGCGCACCATGATCGCGCCGCCGGCGAGCACGCCGACGATGGTCGCGCCGAGACCCATCGCCTTGTTGACGTAGGCCACGTCCTCGAGGGAGAAATGCGCGCCGCGCAGCAGGAACGCCGTGGTGAGCGAGCCCGCGAAGGCGTCGCCCAGCTTGTAGAGGACGAGGAGCGCCAGCAGCCACAGCGCACCGGGGCGCGAGAAGAACTCCTGCAGCGGCTCGGCAATCGCCTGGCGCATCGTCCGCGGAGGTGCGGCGCGCGCCGGCGGCTCGCGGCCCCACAGGGTCGCCACGACGCCCACCGCCATCAGCGCCGCCATCAGGAAGTAGGTGCCGTGCCAGCCGAGCGACGGTGCCCACGCGCTTCCCGCGACCAGGATCAACGCGAGCGCGCCCGAGGCGAGCATCGCGACGCGATAGCCCACCACGCCCAATGCACCCGCGATGCCGCGCTGCTCGGGTTGCACGATGTCGGTGGTGTAGGCATTGACCACGATGTCCTGCGACGCGGAGGCGAACGCGACGAAGAGCGCGAGCGCGCCGAGCGCGGCGAGGTGCTCGCGCGGCGCGAGCCCTCCCATCGCCGCGATGCCGCCCGCGAGCGCGAGCTGCGTCACGAGGAGCCAGCCGCGCCGCCGGCCGAGGAACGGCGGCACGAAGCGGTCCATCGCCGGCGCCCACAGGAACTTCCACGTATAGGGAATGCCGACCAGCGTGAAGACGCCGATCGTCGAGAGGCCCACGCCCTCGACCGTCATCCACGCCTGCAGCGTCTGGCCGGTGAGCGCGAGCGGCAGCCCGGAGGAGAAGCCCAGCAGGAGGATGACGGCGAGGTTGCGGTCGGTGAAGACCGCGCGGTAATCGTGCGGCGCGCTCAAGGTGCGCACAGGATAACGCAGGGGCTCGCGGCGAATAGAATGACGAGTGGGTCCCCGCTTTCGCGGGGACGACGAAAGCGAGTGGCCATGGACAAGGTGACGAAGACCGACGCGGAGTGGAAGGCGCAGCTCACTCCCCAGCAGTACGACGTGACGCGCAAGCACGGCACCGAGCGCGCCTTCAGCGGCGAGTACAACGACTGCCACGACGCGGGCACCTACCAGTGCGTGTGCTGCGGCCAGCCGCTCTTCCGCTCCGACAACAAGTTCGAGTCGGGCACCGGCTGGCCGAGCTTCTGGCAGCCGATCGCGCAGGAGGCCGTGACCGAGAAGGAGGACCGCAGCTGGTTCGCCAAGCGCACGGAGATCTTGTGCTCGCGTTGCGACGCGCATCTCGGCCACGTGTTTCCCGATGGTCCGCAGCCCACCGGCCTGCGCTACTGCATGAACTCCGCCGCGCTCAAGCTCGCGAAGGACTGAAGCGCTCCCTCTCCCTTGGGAGTGGGCCGGGGAGAGGGTCGCGCGCAGCCGATTTCCTTACCCTCTCCCGACCCTCCCCCGAGGGGGAGGGAGAAGCTCGCGCTATTCCGCGTTCGTCGGCTGGATCTTGCCGAGCTTCTCCAGGCGCAGGCGAATCGACGATTGCGTGCGCAGGTGCTTGCGCGCGAGCTCGGGGATGGTGCCGCCGGCATCGAACGCGGCGCCGAGCGCGCGATCTTCCCCCTCGCTCCAGGGCTTGCCGAAATTGGCGGGCAGGCGCTCGCGGCGCTTCTCGCGCTCCACCTCCTTCGACATGAGGTCGACGGCGGAGTAGAGCGCGCGCAACGTGCGCGGCTCCGCGTACGGGCTGCTTTCCGGATACGCCTCGCCGGTGACGGGATTCACGCCGTCGGCGAGCGCGCGGACGATGGGCAATGCGGCATCGAGCTGCATGGGACCTCCCTCTGGGATTGTGCGGGCGCTTGCAAGAACGGCGCGCCGCGCGCGGCGGTTGACGCCCGCGTCACGAGAGGTCGATGGGCGGCGCCTTCGAGAACATGTCGAGCGCGAGCCGCGCCGCGCCGGCGGTGACCGCGTGGTCGTGCAGGCGCG
>JAICTR010000325.1 GCA_025936275.1 Burkholderiales bacterium | reverse complement strand
GGCTCAATTAAATGCCGGCGGGACATGTGTTCAGCCAGCGCGCGACGAAGTAGTTTGCGGCTCGATCTCGAGACGATCCCGTGTGAGGATGTGCATCGCGCGAAAAGACAACAGCGAGTGGCCCGCAGGGCACGACAGCGTACGATAATTCCACCCTCGGCGCCCGGAATCATCTTGAGTTACCAATGCACTATTGTTCACCGCTTTACCGCACACTCGACATTCGATCGCCCCTAAGCCCTGGCGGATTGCTTCGTCAGCAATCCAATGGAAATTTTGAATCACCGAAGGCACTTTCGTCGGCTCCAAAATCGAATCGTCTTTGTTCGCCAGCCATTCGACAAGCATCAGGTATTCATCATCATATGCGCTTTCACTCCCCCTCAACCGATCCTCAAGGACGGGAATGAGTTCTGAAGCGTCGAATACAAATCGGCCAAAAGAGATCTTGTCATCGGGTTCATAAATGATTCGTGCTGCACAGGGTGGTGGATTGTGCACAAATTGGTAGAAATCCCTGGCACGCTGCGCGGCACGGCCTTCAAAATTAAATAGTTGACCCGGCTGCACGAGAGCTCGGGGCTTTGCAAAGAGCAGGATTGGCCAGAGCGCGGCGCCCAAGGCGAGGACTACCCAGATGTCCCCTTTGTGGTATTTCCAATCGAACCTATCCAGTTTTCGAACGGCTACGATAGCGGCCAGCGCAAGCCACATCATTCCGGCAACCGCATAAAGGGCCAACGCGGACGTCAGGAGTCCCATGCACCCTCTAAATCAACGCAATGTATCGTTGAACTTTGCGAGCGCTGCTGCGCCGGGACACAGATCCCGTTCAGCCAGCTGATTGAGCGGCTGGTTCACTGTGTTGAGGCTCGAGTGCAGGTCGCGCGCCCCGGCGTGCACGTAGAGAAGGCCGGTCACGATCTCGCCCTGCGCGTAGCGCGACTGCACGTAGGCCATCGCGGCGATGCGGTCGGAAGGATCGTAGGCCTCGTCGAGCTTGCGCAGCCGCAGCACCGAGCCATCGTGCTGGCGCACTTCCTGCACCGAGCCGGGCGCGTAGTCCGCGGTGATCTCGCGCTGCACGGTGATCACGTCGAGCCGGTTCACCGCCTCGTTGTGGTCGCGCACGTAGTCGTAGCTCTTGGTGGAGCCCTCGTGATTGTTGAACGCGACGCACGGAGAGATCACGTCCAAGAACGCCGCGCCGCCGTGGGTGAGCGCGCCCTTGATGAGCGGCACGAGCTGCCCCTTGTCGCCGGAGAAGCTCCGCGCGACGTAGGTGGCCCCGAGCTGCAGCGCGAGCGAGACGAGGTCGATGCCCTCGTCGGTGTTCACCGCGCCGCGCTTCGCCTTGGAGCCCCGGTCCGCGGTCGCCGAGAACTGGCCCTTGGTGAGGCCGTACACGCCGTTGTTCTCGACGATGTAGCACATGTTCACGCCGCGGCGCATGACGTGCGCGAACTGCCCGAGGCCGATCGAGGCGGAATCGCCATCGCCCGAGACGCCCAGGTAGATGAGGTCGCGATTGGCGAGGTTCGCCCCCGTGAGCACCGAGGGCATGCGCCCGTGCACGCTGTTGAAGCCGTGCGACTGGCCGAGGAAATAGGTCGGCGTCTTGGACGAGCAGCCGATGCCCGAGAGCTTCGCCACGCGGTGCGGCGCGATCGAGAGCTCCCAGCACGCCTGGATGATCGCGGCGCTGATCGAATCGTGCCCACAGCCCGCGCAGAGCGTGGAGATCGCGCCCTCATAATCGCGCCGCGTGAGCCCCAGCTCGTTCTTCGGCAGCTCCGGGTGGTGCAGCTTCGGCTTCGCGAGATAGGTCATCGAGTGATTCCTGCAAAAGGCCCGGGAACGCAGATGAACGCAGAAAGGCCGCAGATGAACGCGGAAAGTCGGTTGGGATCTCGAGGCCAGTTCGCGCTGCATTCGAGTACCGTGCGCACCCCCTGCTTCTTACCTGCGTTCATCTGCGGCCTTCTGCGTTCATCTGCGTTCCCAGCCTTTCGCATCAATCCGCCGCGGCGGTCTTCTGCAGCGGGGAAACATTGAACGCCGAAAGCCGCGAAGCGATCGCCGCATGGATGAAGCGCGCCGTGATCGGCGTGCCGTCGTAGTGCAGCACCGGCGTGAGCTTCTCGGAAGGCAGCATCGCCTCGGCGACGAGGAGCGTGCGCAATTGGCCGTCGCGGTTCTGCTCCACCACGAAGACGTGGTCGTGGGAGCCGACGAAGTCCACCACCGCGTCGTGGAACGGGAAGGCGCGCACGCGCAGCGCGTCGATCGCCATGCCCTCGGCCTCGAGGAGCAGCAGCGCCTCGTCCATCGCGGCGGCGGTCGAGCCGTAGTAGATCACGCCGAAGCGCGAGCCCTTCGCGCAAGGGCGCAGCGCCGGCTTCGGCACGTATTCCTTCGCGGTCTCGAGCTTCTTCAGCAGCCGCTGCATGTTGTCGACGTACGCGCTCCCCTCCTCCGTGTAGCGCGCATAGCGGTCGCGGCTCGTGCCGCGCGTGAAGAAGGCGCCGCGCTTCGGGTGCGTGCCCGGCCAGGTGCGATAGGCGATGCCGTCGGCGTCGAGGTCGAGGTAGCGGCCGAAGCGCTTGCCCGCCTCGAGGTCCTCGTACGAGAGCACCTTGCCGCGATCGTAGCGCGTGGCATCGTTCCACTCGAGCGGCTCGCACAGGCGCTCGTTCATGCCGATGTCGAGGTCGAGCATCACGAAGACCGGCGTCTGCAGCCGCTCGGCGAGGTCGAAGGCCTGCGCGGACATCTCGAAGCCCTCCTTCGCATCCTCGGGAAACAGCAGCACGTGCTTGGTGTCGCCGTGCGAGGCGTAGGCGCAGGCGAGGATGTCCGCCTGCTGCGTGCGGGTCGGCATCCCCGTGGAAGGCCCCGCGCGCTGCACGTCGATCACCACGGCGGGGATCTCGGCGAAATAGGCGAGCCCGATGAATTCCTGCATCAGCGAGATGCCGGGGCCGGAGGTGCAGGTGAAGGCGCGCGCGCCGTTCCAGCCCGCGCCGATCACCATGCCGATCGAGGCGAGCTCGTCCTCGGCCTGCACGATCGCGTACTTGGCCTTGCCGGTGCCGGGGTCGGTGCGGAACTTGCGGCAATGGCGCGCGAACGCCTCGGCGAGCGACGAGGACGGCGTGATCGGATACCACGCGCACACGGTGGCGCCCCCGTACACGCAGCCCAACGCCGCCGCGCTGTTGCCCTCGAGGAAGATGCGCTTGCCGATGCGGTCGCTGCGGCGCACCGAAAGGCCGAGCGCGGGAAGGCTCGCGAGCGCGAAATCGCGCCCCATGCGCAGCGCGCGCACGTTCGGCTCGAGGAGCTTTTCCTTGCCCTTGTACTGCTCGCCGATGAGCTTCTCCACGCATTCGAGCTCGATGCCGAGGAGGCCCGCGAGCGCGCCCACGTAGACGATGTTCTTGAAGAGCTGGCGCTGGCGCGGATCGTGATAGACCGCATTGCAGATCTCGGTGAGCGGCATGCCGATCACGTTGATGTCGTCGCGGAACTTGGACGGCGGCAGCGGCTTGGTCGAGTCGTAGAAGAGGTAGCCGCCCGGGTCGACCTCCTTCACGTCCTGGTTCCAGGTCTGCGGGTTCATCGCCACCATCATGTCGCAGCCGCCGCGGCGGCCGAGGTGGCCCTTCTCCGTCACGCGCACCTCGTACCAGGTGGGCAGGCCCT
>JAICTR010000281.1 GCA_025936275.1 Burkholderiales bacterium | reverse complement strand
GTGGATTCCCGCGGACGCGGGAATGACGGCCTCAGTGTGGATTCCCGCGGACGCGGGAATGACGGCCTCAGTGTGGATTCCCGCGGACGCGGGAATGACGCGCTTTGAAGGACAACGTCGTCGCCATCACCGGCGCGTCGAAGGGCATCGGCGCGGAGCTCGCGCGGCAGCTCGCGGCGTGCGGCGCGAAGCTGGTGCTCGCGGCGCGCAACGCCGCGGAGCTCGAAGCGGTGGCCGACCAATGCCGCGAGAGCGGCGCGACGGTGGTCACGGTGAGGGCGGACGTCGCCGTCGAGCACGACTGCCAGGCGATCGTCGCCGGCGCGGTGCTCGCGTTCGGGCGGCTCGATGCGCTCGTGAACAACGCGGGCGCGACGATGTGGGCGCTCTTCGAGGAGATCGAGGACGTCTCGGTGCTCGAGCGCATCATGCGCGTGAACTACATGGGCGCGGTCTACTGCACGCGGCACGCGCTGCCGTACCTGCGCGATTCGCGCGGGCGCATCGTCGGCATCTCGAGCCTCGCGGGGCGCACCGGCGTTCCCACCCGCACCGGCTACGCGGCGAGCAAGCACGCGATGACGGGCTTCTTCGACTCGCTGCGCATCGAGCTCGCCGATTCGGGCGTGAGTGTCACGATGATCTACCCCGGCTTCGTCGCAACGGGCATCCGCGAGAACGCCACCGGCCCCGACGGCAAGCCGATCATGGTGAGCCCGGTGCAGGAGGGCGAGGTGATGAAGGTGGAGGATTGCGCGCGGCGCATCGTGCGCGCCATGGAACGGCGCGAGCGGGAAGTGGTGATGACCGCGCGGGGTAAAATGGGCCTTTGGCTGAAGCTCATCGCCCCGGGACTGGTGGACCGCATCGCCCGGCGCGCGATCGAGCGGGGACGCTGATGAGCGCCACCACTTGGCTCACCTATTTCATCGCGACGATCATCCTCTCGCTGACACCGGGACCGGGCGTCTTCTCCAGCATCTCGAGCGGGCTGCGGCATGGCTTCCGCCTGGGCCTCTGGAACGGCGTCGGCATGCAGGTCGCGAACTCGATCCTGGTGGGCATCGTCGCCGTGGGGTTGGGCACGCTGCTCCTCGCCTCGGAAACGCTCTTCTCGGCGGTGAAGTGGATCGGCGTCGCGTACCTCATCTACCTGGGCATCGCCACCTGGCGCTCCCGGCCACGCGGCTTCGAGGAAGACGCGAGCGACGATGCGCAGACCGCCTGGGAAGTCTTCCGCCGCGGGTTCCTCGTGAACATCACGAACCCGAAGGGCATCATCTTCTTCGCCGCGATCCTGCCGCAGTTCATCGACGTCCACCGCCCGCAGGCGACGCAGTACGCGATCTTCGCCCTCACCACCTTCGCGGTCGACGTGGTGGTGATGATGGGCTACACGGCGCTCGCGGCGAAGGTGTTCCGCGTGATGAAGGAGCCTTCGCACCTGCGCTGGGTGAACCGGACGCTCGGCGGGGCGTTCGTCGCGGCGGGGATCGCGCTCGCAGGATTCCGGCGCGTCGCTTCGGCGGACGCCTAGCTTCCCAACAACCAGGAGACTCGCATGACGATCAAGGTCGGAGACCGGCTTCCCGAAGGCAAGGTGCAGGAGTTCATCGAGGTGGAAGGCAACGGCTGCAGCGTGGGGCCCAACACCTTCGACGTGCGCGAGCAGGCGAAGGGCAAGAAGATCATCGTGTTCGGATTGCCCGGCGCCTTCACGCCGACGTGCTCGGCGAAGCACGTGCCGAGCTACCTCAACACCTACGGCGCGCTCAAGGGCAAGGGCGTGGACGAGATCTGGTGCTTCTCGGTGAACGATCCGTTCGTGATGGGCGCCTGGGCGCGCGACCAGAAGGCGAGCGGCAAGATCCGCTTCATGGCCGACGGCAGCGCCGATTACACGAAGAAGCTGGGCCTCGAGCTCGACCTCAACGCGCGCGGCATGGGGATGCGCTGCCAGCGCTTCGCGATGCTGGTGGACGACGGCGTGGTGAAGGCGCTCAACGTGGAAGCGCCGGGGAAGTTCGAGGTCTCCGGCGGCGAGCAGATGCTCAAGGTGCTTTGAAGGCTCGTCAGTCCCGAGTCATCGGGAAGCCACTGGATTCCCGCGTACGCGGGAATGACGCTTAGTACGCGGGAATGACGCTTAGTACGCGGGAATGACGCTTAGCTCCTGGAGCCGAGGACGAGCATCACGAACAGCACGGCGAGGACCGCGGCGGCGAGCAGCGCCACCTTCCACCAGGACTTGGGGCTCTCGCCCGTCACCTCGCCGGTCTGGGCGTTGACGCTGAAGCGGTAGGGCTTGTCGCGGTAGCGGTAGGTCGAGGTCCACACCGGCAGCAGGATGTGCTTGTAGGTGATGCCGCCGTAGCGCGTGGCGACGTCGTGGACGCGCTGGTGGTCGCCGCCGATGTCGCGGCGCACGAGCTCGGCCACGCGATCGTCGATCTCGCGGCGAGCGGCGACGAAGGCATCGCGCAATCCCACGCGATACGCGAGCGCCTGGAAGCCGCTCACGAATTCGGGCTGGTAGGGCACGAGCGCCTTCAGGTCCCAGCGGCCGAGCGCGCCGAGGAGCTCGCCGGGCATCGCGTTCGAGCCCATCACCAGCACGTCGTCGTGGAAGGCATCGACGTGGCCCGCGGCGCTCGACCAGCGCGTCTGGCGTACCTGGCGCGTCTGCGTGACCGGCTCGCCCTGGGCGTTGCGCGTCGTGTAAGTCTCCGTCGTGTAGTAATCGTCGCCGCGCTCGCCGCGGTAGTCCGACGACGTGCGGCAATCGAACGTCCAGAACGGGATGTACATGCCGGCGAGGCCCGAATCGCTGCGCGCGTAGCGCTTGAGGTCGCCGGGTGCGAGCCACTGGCGCTTGACCCACGCGCGGAAACGCTCCTGTGCACGCGCACGATCGACCTGGAAAGGCAAAATCGCCGCGGGCTTCACCAGCCGCTTCGCGTAGGCCTTCTCGACGATCGGCGCGCCGCAGAAGGCGCAGCGCCCCGCGAAGAGATCCTTCGCGAGCGTCTGCTCGGCGCCGCAGCCTTCGCAGCGCACATGCTCGTCCTCGAAGGTCTCGGCCTGGCCCTCGAGCTCCGTGAGCTCCGCCTCGTAGTCGAGCTCCTCGACCTTCCCCGTCGGCGCCTGCGCGATCGCGTTCTCGGCGCCGCAGTGGTCGCAGCGCAGCGTGGTCGTGCCAGGCGCGAAGGTGAGCTTCGCGCCGCACGAGCGGCAGGGATAGGTTCGGACCTCCGCGGCCGCGGCTTGCGGCGCGACTTCGGACGCCATCGCGCTACTGCGGGACCGGCGGCGGGACGTCCGCGAAGAGCGTCGCGAGCTCGGGCACCTCGCCCGCCTTCGCCCATTGCGCCATGCCGTGGCGCCACACGAGGGAGTTGCGCGTGAGCTGTCCTCCCGCGGCCTGCTGGCGGAGCGCCGCGAGATCGAACGGGCCCGACTGGCTCTGGCCCACGGCGACGTGGAACGCGACCGCGCCGGGAATCGGCGGTGGCGCGGCGTTGGCGCCCGCGCTCCCCCCGAGGCTGTTCATCATCTGCGCGCCCATCGCGATGCCCGCGCCGAGCCCCACGCCCGCGCCCGCGGCGCCGCCGGGATTGTTCGCCGCATCGCGGATCGAGGCCGCGCTCTCGTATTGCGCATAGGCCTGCAAGTTGCCGATCGCCGCCATCGCGCCGCGCTTGTCGATCGCCTTCTCCACCTCGTCGGGAAGGCCGATGTCCTGCACCTGCACCTCGACGAGCTCCAGCCCCATGCCGGCGAACTCCGGCGCGAGCTTCTCGCGCAGCATCGCGCCGATCTCCGCCACCTTGGCTTCCATCTCGATCACCGGGACACCCAGGCCCGGCATCAGCTCCTTGATGCGCAGGCCGATCTTGCCGCGCAGGTTCTCCTCGAGCTGCGCGATGGAAAAGCGGCCCTCCGTGCCGACCAGGTCCTTCACGAGGATCGCGCCATCCTGCGCGCGCACCGCGTACAGGCCGAAGGCGGTGGCGCGCACCATGCCGAAGTCGCGGTCGCGCATCATCGCGGGGCCCGGCGTCCCCCACTTGAGGTCGGTGAACTTGCGCGTCGAGATGAAGTAGACCTCGGCCTTGAACGGGCTCTCGAAGCCGTACTTCCATCCTTTCAGCGTCGCGAGGATCGGCAGGTTCTGCGTGGTGAGCGTGTAGGTGCCGGGCTTGAAGACGTCCGCGAGCCGGCCTTCGTTCACGAACACGGCGAGCTGTCCCTCGCGCACCACCAGCTTCGCGCCGTACTTGATCTCGTTC
>JAICTR010000272.1 GCA_025936275.1 Burkholderiales bacterium | reverse complement strand
CGAGTACGTCGTGTTGCAGATCTCCATCAACGGCATGCCGATCACGTTCACGTCTTCGCGGAACTTGTCGGGCGGCAGCGGCTTGGTGGAGTCGTAGAAGAGGTAGCCGCCGGGCTCGATCTCGGCGACGTCCTTCTCCCAGGTCTGCGGGTTCATCGCGACCATCAGGTCCACGCCGCCGCGCCGCCCGAGCCAGCCCGCCTCGGAGACGCGCACCTCGTACCACGTGGGCAGGCCCTGGATGTTCGAAGGAAAGATGTTGCGCGGGCTCACCGGCACGCCCATGCGCATGATCGATTTGGCGAAGAGGGTGTTCGCCGACGCCGATCCGGAGCCGTTCACGTTGGCGAACTTGACGACGAAATCGTTGACGGCCTCGCGCGGCTTCATCGGCTTCGCGGTCCCCGGGGCCGGGCGCCCCTGTGCAGGTGAAACCAGTTTACGCGCGGCCCCGTGCGGCGGCTAGAAGATCTCGACCTTGGTGCCGGGCTCCTGCCCGTCCTCGGGCGCGACGGCCGGATGGCGCGTCGCGGCTTCCTGCACCGCATCGAGGCGCCGGCCCTCGGCCTCCACGATGTCGCGCGCGCCCGGCATGCGCGGCTTCATCGCGCTCTGCGAATAGGCGCGCACCGCGCGGTAGAGGTCGCGCTGCAGCAGCGCCTGCGTCTCGTGCGAGAGGAGCGAGAGCGACTCCGCCGCGGCGCCCAGCGTGGGCTTGTGCAAGCGCTCGAGCTTCTGGCGCGTGATGTCCTGGAACTGCATCGCGACGATGATCTGGTTGATGTCCTTCTGGATGTCCACCGAGAGGTCGTTCACGTGCGTGAGGGTCGCCTCGATCTGGCGCGTCTGCTCGATGGTCGCCTCGTTGAGGGTGCCGATCTCGGTGCGCGCGATCTCCACGGCGCGGCGCGCGGCTTCCGCGACCTGCGTGGTGCGCTTGTTGCCCTGGCGGACCTCGTCGCCGATCGCATCCAGGCCGGCGCGGGTCTTCCTCGTGAGCTCGTGCGCCTCGGCGCTGATGGCGCGGATGCGGTCGGTCATCTCGACGAAGTCGCGCGGCTTGAGCGTCTGCGAGGTCATCGCGACGGAGCTGTCGAGGGCGATGCGCGAGATCTGGGAGGCCATGTTGCGCAGCCCGTCGATGGTCTCCTCCATCACGCGCGCGTGCTCGGAGACGCGCTTCTGGTGGTTCGCCATCTCGTCGGCCGCCTGCGAGAAGCTCGTCATGTGGCTGGTGACGTTCACGAGCTGGCTGTCGTAGGCCTTGATGAAGTCGGGAAGCGAGAGGATGCCGCGGCGCTCGCCCTCGGCGCCCGGCTTGAGGAGCGACATCGCCGCTTCCGTCTGCTCGTTGGCCTTGCCCACCAGCACGCGGAAGCGCTTGCTGATCTCGGTCACGGCGCTCTCGGTGAGCTTGATCACCTCCTCCACCGAGTCGTTCACCATCGTGAGCTTCTCGCGGTTCACGCGCGAGGCGGTGTCCCAGCGCTCGAGCATCGTGTCGAGCCCGACCACCACCTGCTGGAAGAGGCGCGTCCTCTTGCGCCACTTGAAGAGCGGCTCCTCGGCGCTGCCGGCAAGCGCCTCGTCCTCGGAGTTGAGGTCCCTCATCACCAGCGCGAGCGCCACCAGCGCCGCGAGCGGCACCATCGCGAGCGAGGTGAGCAGCGCCCATTGCGGGATCAGCACGGCGAGCCACAGCCACGGCAGGAACAGCACGACCATCAATGCCGCGAGCAGGTACGGGTGGCGCAGCGCGAATCCCAGGTAACGCTTCACGAGGCGTGCTCCGTCACCTCGCGCAGCAGGTTGAGCTCGCCGGTGGAGAGGAGCTTTTCGATGTCCACCAGCAGCACCATACGCTCATCCCGGGTCGCCACGCCATCGAGGAACGAGCCGTCCACGAGGGCGCCCAACTGCGGCGCGGGCTTCACCTCGCTCTCGGTGAAGCGCACCACGTCGGAGACGCCGTCCACGACGATCCCGATCACGCGCCCGGCGATGCGCAGGATCACGACCACGGTGAACGAGTCGTAGCGCACCTCCGGCATGCGGAACTTCACGCGCATGTCGATCACCGGCGCGATCACGCCGCGCAGGTTGACCACGCCCTTGAGGTAGTCCGGCGCGGAAGGAATCGGCGTCACCTTCTCGTAGCCC
The DNA here is from genome assembly GCA_025936275.1 of Burkholderiales bacterium. Classification (GTDB taxonomy): domain Bacteria; phylum Pseudomonadota; class Gammaproteobacteria; order Burkholderiales; family Usitatibacteraceae; genus Usitatibacter. Next base: position 2,203 of record JAICTR010000272.1, on the reverse strand, counting down.
CGGATCTCCTGGACCTTGAGGATGTCGACCCCGTACTCCTCCTTGCCGAGGACGAAAACCAGCACTTCCCTCGTCTCTTCGCGTGTCGCGGTTGCGGCTCTCATGCGTCTCCCCTTCAGAATTCCTGCCAGTCGTCCGCGGCGGCGGCGACCTCGGCGCTCTTCGGCGCCGGTTGCGATGGCTGCGCTTGCGCGGGGTGCCGCGCGACCGGTTCCGGCGCCTGCGCTGCCGCATCCCGCCGCGCCTCGCGGCCCTCGCCCGCGTCGCGCGCGACGCGGAACGCGCCCACGGCGCGCAGCAGCGAGTCGGCGTGGCGCCGCATCGATTCGGCGGCGGCCGCCGACTGCTGCACGGCGGCGGCGTTCTGCTGCACCACCTTGTCCATCTCGGTCACGGTCTTGCCCACCTGCTGCACGCCGCGGCTCTGCTCGGCGGAGGCCTCGGCGATCGAGCCCATGAGCCCGCTCACGCGCTTCACGTCGTTCACCAGCGCGGCGATGGTCCCGCCCGCCTGGTCCACGAGGCGCGTGCCCTCGTCGACGCGCGAAACCGAGGTGCCGATGAGGTCCTTGATCTCCTTCGCCGCCTGGGCGCTCCGCTGCGCGAGCGAGCGCACCTCGGCCGCCACCACCGAGAAGCCGCGCCCCTGCTCGCCCGCGCGCGCCGCTTCCACCGCCGCGTTCAACGCGAGGATGTTGGTCTGGAAGGCGATCGCGTCGATCACCGAGATGATGTCGGCGATGCGCCGCGCGCTGTCGCTGATCTCGCTCATGGTGACCACCACGCGCGCCACCTCGCGGCCGCCCTGCTCCGCGCGCTTCGAGGCGCTGGAGGCGAGCTCGTCGGCCTCGCGTGCGTTGTCCGCGTTCTGGCGCACGGTGCTCGACAGCTCCTCCATGCTCGCCGCGGTCTCCTCGAGGCTCGATGCCTGCTCCTCGGTGCGCTGCGAGAGGTCGGTCATGCCGGCCGCGACCTCGCCCGAGGCGCCGACCACGGCCTCCGCCGAATCGCGCACCTGGCCCACGACCGAGGTGAGGCCCGCATTCATGCGGCCGATGGCGGCGAGGAGCTGGCCCGCCTCGTCGCGCGAGCGCTGGCGCACGGTCCCGGTGAGATCGCCGCGCGCGATGAGCTCCGCATGCCGCGCGGCCGAGAGGATCGGCTCGAGGATCGCGCGGCGCGTGAAGAGCCACACCGAGAGCAGCGCCGCGAGCGCCGCGGCGAGCGTCGCCGCGATCGCGATGCGATAGGCCCGCGCGCTCGCCGCGACCGCCTCGTTGATGAGGCGCGCGCCCTTCTCCTGCGCGATCGCCTCGACCTCCTCGAGCCGCTCGGCGGGCGCGCGCCCGAGGGCGGCCGCCTCGCGGTCCGCGCCGGCGGCGTCGCCGCCATTGAGCAGCGCGTACGCGGCGCGGTAGCCCTGCCCGGCCTGCGCGTGCGCCTGCAGGAAATCGTCGAGCCCCTGCGCGACCTCGGGGTGGTGCGTCGCGCCGCGCGCGTCGGACGCGAAATCGTGCACCGACTTCTCGGCCTCGAGGAAGGCGCTCCAGTCGTTCTCGCGCATCGCGGCGTCGGATCCGTGCAGGAGCAGGCTCTGCCACTTCTGCACCTGCGTCTTCAGCGCGACCTCGCTTCGCACCACGCCGAGCTGCGTCTCGAAATCCTCGCGGCTGATGCGCTCCACCTCCTTCGCGCCGCCGTAGACGCGCGTGAGCGCGGCGAGCGCGACCAGCACCGCGATCAGCAGGGCGCCGAAGACGATCCCGAGCAGCTTCGCCTGCAGGCGCGAGAACCGGATGGAGCGCAGGCGCGAGAGGATCTGCATGTCAGAAGAGCGTCACGCTCTTGCCCGCGAGCATCTCGGCGAGCGCGCCCTCGGCATTCACCAGCCGCTCGGCCATGATGCGCAGGAACGCCTCGTGCACCTGGCGCGTGCAATCGGGCGACGCAAGCCACAGCACGTCGGGATCGAACTCGATCACCGTGCAATCGGTCACCGCCGTGACGCTCGCGAAGCGGCGCGCGGCGTTGCGGCGCAGGAACGCGGTCTCCTCGAGGCACTGGCCGGCGCCGTGGATGCGCAGGAGCGTGCCGCGGCGCGTGACGCGCATCTGGCCGCGCACCAGCACGAAGAAGGAGTAGCCGGGATCGTCCTCGCCCACCAGCGTGGAGCCGGCGCGCACATCGAACCAGCGGCCCATGG
>JAICTR010000201.1 GCA_025936275.1 Burkholderiales bacterium | reverse complement strand
AGCGGGACTCGCGCGCGAGGTGCAGGGCCGCTGGCGGCGCGTGGTGGTGGAGAAGCCTTTCGGCTCCGACCTTCCATCGGCGCAGGCCCTCAACGCGGAGCTGCTCGGCGTGCTCGCCGAGGACCAGATCTATCGCATCGATCATTACCTCGGCAAGGAGACGGTCCAGAACATCCTGGTGCTGCGCTTCGCCAACGGGTTTTTCGAGCCGCTGTGGAACCGGGATCACGTGGACCACGTCCAGATCACCGTGGCGGAGACGGTGGGCGTCGAGCGGCGCGGCAAGTTCTACGACGCGACCGGCGCCCTGCGCGACATGGTGCCGAACCACCTCGCGCAACTGCTGGCGTTCGCCGCGATGGAGCCGCCGAGCTGCTTCGAGGCGGAAGCGTTGCGCTCGGAGAAGGCGAAGCTGCTGGACGCGGTCCACCGCTTCGGCCGCGTGGACGCGCGGCGCAACGTGGTGCGCGCGCAATACGGCGCCGGCACCCTCGCCGGCCGCGAGATCGAGCCGTACCTGCGCTCGCCGAACGTCGCGCCCGACTCGACCACCGAGACCTACGTCGCGATGAAGCTCGCCATCGACAACTGGCGCTGGGCCGGCGTGCCGTTCTACCTGCGCACCGGCAAGGCGCTCGCGGTGCGGCGCAGCGAGGTGGTGATCCAGTTCAAGCAGGCGCCGCTCGCCCTCTTTCGCGGCACGCCGGTCGAGCGGCTCGCCGCGAACGACCTCGTCCTGCGCATCCAGCCCGAGGAATCGGTGACGCTGCGCTTCAGCGCCAAGATCCCGGGACCGAGCCTGCGCATGGACGCCGTCGAGATGAAGTTCAACTATCGCGACCGGTTCGACGCGGCGCCGGCCACGGGCTACGAGACGCTGCTCTACGATTGCATGACCGGCGACGCGAGCCTCTTCCAGCGCGCCGACAACATCGAGGCCGGCTGGCGCATGGTGCAGCCGGTGCTCGACGCGTGGTCCGGGGAACGCGCGGCCGCGCTGCCCGTCTATCCGGCGGGAAGCGCGGGGCCCGCCGAGGCCGACCGGCTGCTCGCGCAGGACGGGCGACGCTGGCACGCGCTGGACGACAGGAAGGACATCGCGTGATGAAGGTCCGCGCGCTGATCTCGGACGTCGACGGAACCCTCGTCACGCCGGAAAAAGTCCTCACCGAGGCCACGCGCGCCGCGGTGGCGCGCCTGGGCGCGGCGGGCGTCACGTTCGCGATCGTGAGCAGCCGGCCGCCGCGCGGCCTGCGCATGCTGGTCGAGCCCCTCGCGCTCGCGACGCCGATGGCCGGATTCAACGGCGGCGTGTTCGTGACGCCGCGGCTCCAGGAGACGAAGCAGCACCTGCTGCCCGCCGAAGTCGCCCGTCGCGCGGTCGAGCTGATCCTCGCTCGCGGCGCGCAGGCGTGGGTGTTCACCGTCGACGACTGGCTGGTTCGCGACGCGCAAGGCGCGTACGTCGCGCACGAGGAGCGCACGTTGCAATTCGCGCCCGTCGTGGTCGAGGGCTTCGGCCGCCATCTGGAGAAGGCCGCGAAGATCGTCGGCGTGAGCGAGGATTTCGCCCTGCTGGAGGACCTGGAGGTGCAAGCGCGCGAGCGCTTCGGCGCGCAGGCGAGCATCGCGCGATCGCAACCGTACTACCTCGACTTCACCCATCCGCTCGCGAACAAGGGCACCGCGTTGCTCGAGTTCGCCACGCTCCTCGACATCCCGGCCGCGCAGATCACGGTTATCGGCGATGGCGGCAACGATGTCGCCATGTTCGAGCGCGCGGGGTCGAGCATCGCGATGGGCAATGCGAGCGAGGAGGTGCGGCGCGCGGCCGATCGCGTCACGGGCAGCAACCGCGAGGACGGGTTCGCCGCGGCGGTGGAGCGGTTCGTCCTGCGCGTTCCATGACCGAAGCGCCCGCGCCCCTCGGGCATCGCATCTTCGACGACGCGGATGCGCTCGCGCGCGGCGCGGCCGAGTGGATCTGCCGCATCGCGCAGGCGCGCGATGGCCGCTTCGCCATCTGCCTCGCGGGCGGCGCCACCCCGCAACGCCTCTATCGCCGCCTCGCCGAGCCGCCGATCGCCTCGCGTTTCCCGTGGAGCCGCGCGCACTGGTTTTGGGGCGACGAGCGCTTCGTGCCGCGCGACCATCCCGACAGCAATTACCGCATGGCGCACGACGCGCTCCTGTCGCGCGTTCCGGTGCCGGAGGAAAACATCCATCGCATCCCGACCGAGGGCCTGGCACCCGAAGAGGCCGCCGCCGCGTACCAGGACGACCTCAAGCGCTACCACGCGGCGCCGGCGCTCGCGCCCGAGCGGCCGCTCTTCGACGTGATGTTGCTCGGCATCGGCGAGGACGGGCACACCGCCTCGCTCTTTCCGGGCGATCCCGCGCTCGAGGAGCGGCGCCGCTGGGCCCTCGCCGTGATCGGCGCGAGGCCCGAGCCGCGCATCACGCTCACCTACCCCGCGCTCGCGAGCAGCCGCGATCTCGCGTTCCTCGCCGCGGGTGCAAGCAAGCGCGAAATCGTCCGGCGCGTGTGGGCGGGCGACGCTTCGCTTCCGGCGGCGCGCGTTCGCCCGGTCGGACGCCTGCACTGGCTCGTCGACCGCGCCGCCGCGCCGCGATGACGATGACACCCGCGATCGTGATCGTCATGGGCGTTTCCGGGAGCGGCAAGACCACCGTCGGCACGCTCCTCGCCGCGCGCCTGAAGTGGGATTACGAGGACGCCGACGGATTTCATCCGGCCGCCAACATCGAGCGGATGCAAAAGGGCGTCGCGCTCACCGACGAGGACCGCATGCCGTGGCTGCGCGCCATCGCGGCATGGATCGATCGCACGCGCGAAGCGGGCGGCCACGGCGTGGTCTCCTGCTCCGCGCTGAAGCGCCGCTACCGCGAGATCCTCACCGCGAACCGCCCCGACGTGCGCCTGGTCTACCTGAAGGGGGACGAGGCGCTGATCGCAGGCCGCATGGCCGCGCGTCGCGGGCACTTCATGCCGTCGAGCCTGCTGAGGAGCCAGTTCGATGCGCTCGAGGAGCCGGCGGCCGACGAGAACCCCATCACCGTCCCGATCGAATTGCCGCCGCACGAGATCGTGGCGCGCATCCTCGCGGAGCTGAAGCCATGAACGTGATCGACGCCGATGCCGCCTCCCGAAGCCTCGCGCCCGAGCTGCTGCGCAAGATGGACGCCTACTGGCGCGCCGCCAACTACCTCACCGTGGGCCAGATCTACCTCCAGGACAATCCGCTGCTCGAGGTGCCGCTCGAACGCAAGCACATCAAGCCGCGCCTGCTCGGGCACTGGGGCACCACCAGCGGACTGAACTTCATCTACGTGCACCTCAACCGGCTGATCCGGGAAAACGACCTGGACATGATCTACATCATCGGTCCTGGCCACGGCGGCCCGGGGCTGGTGGCGAACACCTATCTCGAGGGCTCGTACACCGAGCGCTATCCGGACATCGCACGCGACCGCGACGGATTGCGGCGCCTCTTCCGGCAGTTCTCGTGGCCCTATGGCGTGCCGAGCCACGTCGCGGCCGAGGTTCCGGGCTCGATCCACGAAGGCGGCGAGCTCGGCTATTCGCTCGCGCACGCCTATGGCGCGGCCTTCGACAACCCGGATCTCATCGTCGCCTGCATCGTCGGCGACGGCGAGGCCGAGACCGGCGCGCTCGCCGCGAGCTGGCACTCGAACAAGTTCCTCGATCCGGCGCGCGACGGCGCGGTCCTGCCGATCCTGCACCTGAACGACTACAAGATCGCCAACCCGACCGTGCTCGCCCGCATCGAGCGCGAGGAGCTCGGCGACCTGCTGCGCGGTTATGGCTACGAGCCGTACCTGGTGGAAGGCGACGACCCGGCGCTCGTGCACCCGCTCCTCGCCGCGACGCTCGATGCGGCGCTCGCGAAGATCCGCGGCATCCAGCAGGCCGCGCGAGCGTCCGCGAACGGGCGCGCGCCGAAGCGCCCGCGCTGGCCGATGATCGTGCTCGCCACGCCGAAGGGCTGGACCGGGCCGAAGGTCGTCGACGGCAAGCCGGTCGAGGGCACGTGGCGCGCGCACCAGGTGCCGCTCACCGACATGGAGAATCCCGAGCACCTGAAGCAGCTCGAGGACTGGATGAAGAGCTACCGGCCGCACGAGCTCTTCGACGGCGAGGGGCGCTTGCGCGAGGAGTACGCGGCGCTCGCGCCGACCGGGCGCCGGCGCATGGGCATGAATCCCCACGCCAACGGCGGCGAGCTGCTGGTGGCGCTCGCGCTGCCGCACTACCGCGACTACGCCGTGGAGCTCGAAGCGCCCGGAAGCGTCGAGGCCGAATCCACGCGCATCCTCGGCGGGTTCCTGCGCGACGTGATGCAGCTCAACCTCGGCAAGCGCAATTTCCGCGTCTTCGGTCCCGACGAGACCGAGTCGAACCGGCTCGGCGCGATCTACGAGGCGAGCCCCAAGGCATGGATGGCGCGCATCGCGGCGGTGGACGAGAACCTCGCCGCCGATGGCCGGGTGATGGAGGTCCTGAGCGAGCACCTGTGCGAGGGCTGGCTCGAAGGCTATCTCCTCACCGGGCGCCACGGGCTCTTCTCCTGCTACGAGGCCTTCATCCACGTCGTCGACTCGATGTTCAACCAGCACGCGAAGTGGCTGAAGACCACGCGGTCGATCGCGTGGCGCACGCCCATCGCGTCGCTCAATTACCTCCTCACCTCGCACGTCTGGCGGCAGGACCACAACGGCTTCTCGCACCAGGATCCCGGATTCATCGACCACGTCGCGAGCAAGAAGTCCGACGTCGTGCGCATCTACCTTCCGCCCGACGCGAACTGCCTGCTGTCGGTGGCCGACCACTGCCTGCGCAGCCGCAACTACGTGAACCTCATCGTCGCCGGCAAGCAGCCCGAGTGGCAATGGCTCGACGTCGACGCCGCCGCGCGGCATTGCGCGCAGGGCGCCGGAATCTGGGAATGGGCGAGCAACGGCGTGGAGGATCCCGACGTGGTGATGGCGTGCGCGGGCGATGTCCCGACGCTGGAGACGCTCGCCGCGGTGACGCTGCTGCGCGAATACGTCCCCGATATCCGCATCCGCGTGGTGAACGTGGTCGACCTGATGGCGCTGCAGCCGCAATCCGAGCACCCGCACGGGCTGGAGGACGAGGATTTCGACGCGCTCTTCACGCGCGACAAGCCGGTGATCTTCGCCTTCCACGGCTATCCGCGCATGATCCACTGGCTCACCTACCGCCGGCGCAACCACGACAACATGCACGTGCGCGGGTACAAGGAAGAGGGCACCACCACCACGCCCTTCGACATGGTGGTGCTGAACAACCTCGACCGCTACCAGCTCGCGTTCGATGCCATCCGCCGCATCCCGCGGCTGAAGGATCGCGTGCAGGAGGCGACGGACCGCTACTGGAGCACGATGGAGCGGCACAAGCTCTACGTGAGCGAGCACGGCGAGGACATGCCGGAAGTGCGCGACTGGCGCTGGACCGCGTAGGCCGCCGGCTGTGCCGAACGCTTCGCCGGTGCTCGCGCTGAACAGCGGCTCGTCATCGCTCAAGTTCGGGCTCTACGCCGTCGGCGCTTGCGGCGCGGAAGCGTTGCTCT
>JAICTR010000037.1 GCA_025936275.1 Burkholderiales bacterium | reverse complement strand
TTCGAGGAGCTGGGCTACGCGAACGTGCACGTGCTCGAGGGCGGCACGCGCGGCTGGGCGGCGGCGGGATTCGCGCTCTTCGCCGGCGTGAACGTGCCGAGCAAGACCTTCGGCGAGCTGGTGGAGCACGCGTGCCACACGCCGCGCGTCTCGGCGGCGCAGCTCCTCGAGATGCGGCGCGCCGGACGCGACGTCGCGGTGATCGACGGCCGGCCGCTCTCCGAATTCCGCAAGATGAGCATTCCCGGCGCGCGCTGCTGCCCGAACGGCGAGCTGGCCTATCGCATTCGCGCCATGGTGCCCGATGCGAACACCACGATCGTCGTGAACTGCGCCGGGCGCACGAGGAGCATCGTCGGCGCGCAGACGCTGATCGACCTTGGAATTCCAAACCCCGTGTATGCGCTCGAGAACGGCACGCAGGGCTGGTATCTCGCCGACCACGAGCTCGAGCATGGCGCGACGCGCGGATATCCGCAGGTCGCGCGCGACGCGGATCTCTCGGCGGCGCGCGCCAACGCTCGCGCGCTCGCCGAGCGCCACGGCGTGCGCTGGATCGACGATGCGCAGGCTTCGGCGTGGCTCGCCGATGAAAACCGCACCACGTACGTTCTCGACGTGCGCACCGCCGAGGAATTCCGCGCGGGCAGCGTGGCCGGTGCCGTGCATGCGCCGGGCGGCCAGCTCATCCAGGCGACCGACCAATGGGTGGCGGTGCGCAACGCGCGGCTGCTGCTGGTGGATGCCGACGAAGTGCGCGCGCCGGTGGTCGCGAGCTGGTTGCGGCGCATGGGACACGATGCGAGCGTGCTGCGCTCCGGCACCGCATCGACGATCCGGTGCGAAACGCGAGGCAATCGGCTTCCGGATGTGGCGACGGCGTCCGCCCAAAAGGGGTCAGAGACCGTTTCCGCTGCGGCCGTCGTGGACCTGCGGCCGAGCTTGGCTTATCGCAAGGCGCACATCCCGGGGAGTCGCTGGTCGATCCGCCCGCGCCTCGAGGATGTCCTGCCTCGCGTCGGCGACCGGCGCGTGGTGCTGGTGGCCGACGAACCCGACGTCGCGCGCATCGCGGCCTTCGACCTCGCGCGTGCGGGCGTGCGCTCGATCGCGATGCTCGAGGGCGGATTCGCGGCGTGGCGGGCGGCGGGCGGCGCGATCGAGTCGACACCCGATCGCCCTTCCGACGCCGAGTGCATCGACTATCTCTTCTTCGTGCACGACCGCCACGATGGAAACAAGGAGGCCGCGCGCCGCTACCTCGCCTGGGAGACCCAGCTTCTCTCGCAGCTCGACGAGCGCGAGCTCGCCACGTACCGGCCCTGAGCTCGCGCCTTCGCTACCGCGCGAGCAGCGACTTCACCCGCTCGCGCTTGGTGCTCAGGTGGTCGCGCAGGATGCGCCCGAGCGCCTCGCGGTTGCGCGACTTGAGCGCCTTCATGATCTCCGCGTGCTCGCGCGCGGCGATGCGCCACTGCGCCTCGGTGATCTGCGGCATGTAGCGGATGCGGCGCATCTGCCCGCTCAATCCCGCGTAGACGCGCGCGAGGATCGGGTTCCCGGAGCCGGCGACGATCCGCTCGTGGATCTGCTGGTTCGCCTCGAAGAAGCGCCGCCGGTCGCGCCGCTTGTAGGCGGCCATCATGCGCTGGTGCAGCGCCTCGATCGCGGCGATCTGCGCGTCGGGCAGCACCTCGCACGCGAGCTCGCCCGCGAGCGCCTCCAGCACCGCGATCACCTCGAACATGTGGTTGATCTCGGCGGGCTCGAGCCGCTTCACCGTGGCGCCGCGGCGCGGCGTGAGCTCGATGAGGCCGTCGGTCGCGAGGATGCGGAAGGCTTCCCGCAGCGGCGTGCGCGAGACGCCGAGCTGCGCGCAGAGCTGGCGCTCCGGGATGCGGCTCCCGGGCATGAGCGCCCCGTCCTCGATCATCCGGCGGATGCGCGCGACGATCTCCTGCTGCAGGCCCGGCAGGACGATGGGAGCCCATGCGGTGGCGCCTTCGGCGCCGGAAGAGGCTTTCATTTTCGCGATACATGGTATACGGTATTTGGTATACCAGCAGCACCCACCCCGAGAGAATTCCCAATGCGGCACGCCCGGGCGAGGCTCGCCCGGCGCCGCGACAACGAGGAGGAGACCCCATGGAACCGACGATCGCCCATAGCGTATGGACCCGTTGCAAGCGAAGCGCCGCGTGGACCGCGGCCGGATTGCTGTGCGCGAGCACCGCCCTCGCGGCGGGCTGGGAGCCCACCAAGCCGATCACCTTCGCGGTGAGCGGCGGCCCCGGCGGCGGCGCGGACCAGATGGCGCGCCTCATCCAGGGCATCGTCGCCAAGCACCACCTCTCGCCGCAGCCGATGGTGGTCGTGATCGAGAACGGCGGCGGCGGCGGCCAGGCGTTCATGGACATCAAGAACAGCAAGGGCGATCCGAACAAGATCGCCATCGTGCTCTCCAACTTCTACAGCGTGCCGCTCTCGACGCACCTCGACTTCAACTGGCGCGACACCACGCCGGTGGCGCTGATGGCGCTGGACGAGTTCGTCCTGTGGGTGAACGCGAAGTCGCCCTACCACACGGCGCAGGAGTACATCGCCGCGGTGAAGGCGAAGCCCGACACCTTCAAGATGGGCGGCGCCGGCTCGAAGCGCGAGGACCAGATCGTCACCGCCATGCTCGAGCAGGCGACCGGCACCAAGTTCACCTTCATCCCGTACAAGGGCGGCGGCGAGATCTCCTCGCAGCTCGTCGGCGGCCACATCGAGTCGGACGTGAATAACCCGATCGAGCACATCGCCCACTGGCGCGCGGGCCAGGTGCGGCCGCTCTGCGTGATGGACGACAAGCGCATGCCGTTCAAGGCGAAGATCGCCGGCGGCAAGTCCTGGTCCGACATCCCCACCTGCAAGGAAGAGGGCATCGACGCGCAGTACGTGATGCTGCGCGCGATCGTGATGCCCAAGGGCGTCACCGACGAGCAGCGGCAGTTCTACGTCGACCTGCTCGACAAGGTGCGCAAGACCCCCGAGTGGAAGGAGTTCGTCGACCGCGGCGCCTACAAGGAGGATTTCCTCACCGGCGCGGCGTTCGAGAAATTCCTCGCGCAGGACGAGAACCGGCACCGCGAGATCATGGGCAAGGCCGGCTTCCTCGCCAAGTAAATCGCATCGCCCCGGAGGGAACACGATGTCAGCGATCACCCGCCCCAAGCAGGAATACCACGAGATCACCACCCGCAACATGGAGCGGCACCTGGCGACGCCGGAGTGGAACATCCGCCAGAAGCTCGCGCTCGCCTGCCGCATCCTCGCGGCCGAAGGGCACGAGTCGGCGCTCGCCGGCCAGCTCACCGCCCGCGGCGAAAAGCCCGGCACCTTCCACATGCTGCGCTTCGGCCTCGGCTTCGACGAGGCCACGGCGTCCAGCATCCTGCTCGTGGACGACGACTTGAACGTCCTCGAAGGCGAGGGCATGCCCAATCCCTCGAACCGCTTCCACCTCTGGATCTACCGCACGCGGCCCGACGTGAACTGCGTCATCCACACGCATCCGCCGTACGTCTCCGCGCTTTCGGTGGTGGGCGAGCCGCTCGCGGTCGCGCACATGGACCACACGATGTTCCATGACGACTGCGCGTACCTCGCCGAATGGCCGGGCGTGCCGATCGGCGACGAGGAGGGCGAGATCATCTCGAAGGCGATCGGCAAGAAGCGCTCGATCCTCCTCGCGCACCACGGCCAGCTCGTCGCGTGCTCGAGCGCCGAGGAAGCGACCACGATGGCCATCTTCATCGAGCGCGCCGCGAAGCTGCAGGTGATGGCGCGCGCCATCGGGCCGATCAGGCAGGTGCGCCCCGAGCTCGCGAAGGAAGCGCACGACTATCGCCTCAAGCCCAAGGCCGTGGGCGCGACCTTCCACTACTTCGCGCGGCGCATCGTGAGGACGCAGCCCGAAGTGCTGGAGTAGGCGATGGAGGACACGGCGAAGGAGCGCGCGGGGACGCTGCTCGGCTCGCATGCGATGGTCGATGCGGCCGTCGCCGTCGTGACCTTCGCCGTGGGCGTCGCGGTGATGGTGAACACCGGGCATCTCGGCGCTTCGTGGGTGAACGGCACGCCGGAGCCGGGTTACTTTCCGTTCCGCATCGGCGTGGTGATCTGCCTCGCGAGTGCCACGATCTTCGTGCGGGCGCTGCTGCGCGCGCGCCGCTCGCGCGAGGTGTTCGTGCGGCTCGACCGGCTGCGCCGCGTCGTGGCGGTGCTCGCGCCGATGCTCGCGTATTTCGTCGCCATCGCGTATCTCGGGATCTACGTCGCTTCCGCGATCTTCGTCGCGGGCTTCATGCGCGTGGCGGGGCGCTACTCCGTGGTGAAGAGCGTCGTGGTGGGCGTCGCCTGCTCCATCGCGCTCTTCTGGCTCTTCGAGCGCCAGTTCCTCGTGCCGCTGCCCAAGGGGCCGCTCGAGAGCTGGCTGGGCTACTGATGGAAGCGTTCGGCCTCCTCTTCCACGGATTCTCGGTCGCGCTCACCGGGTACAACGCGTGGCTGATGCTGGTGGGGATCCTGCTGGGGATCCTGGTGGGCGTGCTGCCGGGGCTCGGAGCGCCGAACGGCGTGGCGATCCTCTTGCCGCTCACCTTCACGATGCCGCCGACTTCCGCGGTGATCATGCTCTCGTGCATGTACTGGGGCGCGCTCTTCGGCGGCGCGATCACCTCGATCCTCTTCAACATTCCCGGCGAGCCGTCCTCGGTCGCGACCACCTTCGACGGCTATCCGCTCGCGCAGAAGGGGCGCGCGGCCGAGGCGCTCACCTGCGCCTTCACCGGATCTTTCCTCGGCGCGTTCGTGGGGATTTTGCTGATCACGTTCCTCGCGCCGGTGATCGCGGGCTTCGCGCTCGAGTTCGGGCCGCCCGAGTTCTTCGCCGTGTACCTGCTCACGTTCTGCAGCTTCATCGGCATCGGGAAGGAACCCGCCGACAAGACGATCCTCGCGATGATGCTCGGCTTCGGCATGGCGGCGGTCGGCATGGACACGATGAGCGGCAACATGCGCCTCACCTTCGGCTCGCCGATGCTCATGCAGGGCATCGACTTCCTCGTGGTGGTGATCGGGCTCTTCGGCATCGGCGAGATCCTCGTCACGATGGAGGAGGGCTTGCGCTTCGAGGGCAAGGCCGCGAGCATCAGCCCGCGCATCATCCTTCGCACGTGGGCGAGCCTGCCGCGCTATTGGGGGACGCTGCTCCGCAGTGCCTGCATCGGATGCTGGATGGGCGTCACGCCCGGCGGCGCGACCGCGGCTTCGTTCATGGGCTACGGCATCGCCAAGCGCTTCGCGAGCGAGGCCGACAAATTCGGCACCGGCCAGATCGAGGGCGTGCTCGCGCCGGAGACCGCCGCGCATGCCTCGGGCACCAGCGCGCTCTTGCCGATGCTCGTGCTCGGCATTCCGGGCTCCGCCACCGCGGCGGTGCTGCTCGGCGGCCTGATGATCTGGGGGCTCGAGCCGGGGCCGCTGCTCTTCAGCAGCCAGCCGGACTTCGTGTGGGGCCTCATCGCGAGCATGTACCTCGGCAACGTGGCGGGCCTGCTCGTGGTGCTCGCGACGGTGCCGATCTTCGCCGCGATCCTGCGCATTCCGTTCTCGATCGTCGCGCCGCTGATCATCGTGGTGTGCGCGGTCGGCGCGTTCACCGTGCACAACTCGATGAGCGGCGTCTGGCTGATGGGCATCTTCGGCGTGGTGGGGTACTTCTTCAAGAAGCTCGACTACCCGCTGGCGCCCCTCGTGCTCTCGCTGGTGCTGGGCGACAAGGCCGAGGACGCCTTCCGCCAGACCATGCTCGCCTCCAAGGGCAGCCTCGCGATCTTCTGGTCGAATCCCCTGGTGGGCTCCATCACCACGCTGGCGCTCGTGCTGCTCTTCTGGCCGCTGCTCGCCGCGCTCTGGGCGAAAAGGGGACAGTCCCCTATTTCTCTTAGGCGGAACGGCGTTCGCTCTTAGGGAAAAAGGGGACTGTCCCCATTAGTTGATTCACTTGCTCGGCGCGCTCGTACTGGGCCCAGTGGCCGGCGGCGGGGATGATGCGCCACGCGATGCCGGGCCGCTGCGCGGCGATCGCGCGCGCGGCGGCTTCGGGATCGGTGGTGACGTCGTGCTCGCCCCACACCAGCAGCACCGGCGCATCGACGCCCTCGAGGATCGGCGCGAGGAGCGCCGCGCGCGAGATGGTCTTGCTGCGGAAGCGCGTCGCGGTGCAGCACGCGCGATGCACCTCGAGGGCCATCGCATCGATCGCGGCGGGATCGTGGATCATCAGCGCGGCGAGGTTGTTGCGCAGCGCCGACCAGAGCGCGGATTCCTCGCGAGCCAACCGCCAGTTGCGCATCTCCAGCGTGTAGCGCGATTTCAACCCGTGCCCCGCGGTGCCGATCACGACCAGCCGACGCACATGCCCGCGCGCCGCTGCCACGCGCGAAGCGACCAATCCACCGAACGAGAATCCGCAGAGCTCGATCGGCGTTTCCGCTCCGATCAAGGCATCGATCGATCGCGCGGTCGCATCGACGATCTCCTCGATGCCGCTCGAGTCGATGAGGTCGGAATCGCCGTAGCCGGGAAGGTCCGGAAGCCACAGCGTGCGCGAGCGCGAGAGCGGCTCGATGTTGCTGATCCAGTGCAGCCAGCTCCCGTGCCCGCCGTGGATGAGCGCCAGAGGCGGCCCGCTGCCGAATCGCCGCCACGCCATCCGCTTGCCCTCGCCGATCTCGATATCGTGGCGCTCGGCCGCGGCATCGAGCGAAGCGATGCGCGCGCGTGCCTCGGCGAGCTCGCGGGCATCCGGAGCGGCGCTCAATACCGGAATCCCGGATCCATCCGGTCGAGCATGCGCAGCAGCGCCGGCCACTCCATCAATCCGTAGGGACGGCGCGTCTTCGGCTGGTAGTTGTTCCAGGTCTTCCCCACGACTTCCGGCGCGACGTGAAGCAGCTTGGCGCCTGTCGCCATCGCCGCGAGCTGCGAGCGGCAGGAAAGCTCGAGCCGGTGCATCCAGTTGAACGCCTCGCCGACGGTCTTGCCCACCGTGAGCAGCCCGTGGTTGCGCAGGACGAGCGCCTCGCCGTCGCCGAGGTCGCGCAGGAGCGACGCCTCTTCCGCGGAATCGAGCACCACGCCCTGGTAATCGTGATAGCCGATCTTCATGAAGCGCATCGCGGTCTGCGTGATCGGCAGGAGCCCGCATTCGAGCGCCGAGACCGCCATGCCCGCCCAGGTGTGCGTATGGATCACGCAGGCGACGTCATGCCGCGCGCGGTGGATCGCGCCGTGGATCACGTAGCCCGCCTTGTTGATGCCGTAGTCGAGCGCGCCGAAGTCCGGCCGCGCGAGGATGTTGCCCTCGACGTCGATCTTGATCAGGCTGGAGGCCGTGATCTCCTCGTACATCATCCCGTACGGGTTGATGAGGAATGCGCCTTCCTCGCCCGGCACGCGCGACGAGATGTGGTTCGCCATCATGTCCGACATGCCGTAGTGCGCGACGAGGCGATAGCACGCGGCGAGGTCGATGCGCGCCTGCCACTCCTCGGGCGTGCAGCGTTCCTTCATCGATTGCAGGGGAAGACGGTCGGCGTGGGACATGGCGGGCTCCTTGCGCGGCGCGCGTGCCATCATACCCGCCCATGACCGGCACGACCCGCATCGACGCGTTCCTCGAGATCCTCGCCGACGGCCCGCGCGAGCGCACCTGCGTCTTCAATCCGTGGCGCGATTCGGACGATCGCGACCGCGCGCCGCGCCGCGAGATGCCGAAGCTGCGCCGCGAGAACATGCGCGCGTACCTCGAAGCACGCGCACGCTCCGCGCGCTTCCTGCTGCTGGGCGAGGCGCCGAGCCATCGCGGTTGCCGCTTCACCGGCATCGCCTTCTGCTCCGAGACCGAGCTCGCGCACAAGCCCGCGCTCGTCGCGCGACGCCCGCTCGCGCTCACCAGCCTCGACGCCGCCACCAAACCCCAGCGCGAGCGAAGTGCGGCGGTGATCTGGGGCGAGATCGATCAAGCGGGCGCGGCGTTCGACGTCGTGTTGTGGAATGCGTTTCCGTGGCATCCCTATCGCCCGGCCACGGGAGGCGACGAGGTCGTGATGACCGGTCCCTGCGGCCCGATGAGCAATCGCCGTCCGCGCCTCACCGAGGTGGTCGACGGCCGCCGTGCCCTCGCGGCGCTCCTCGCCTGCTTCACCCATCCGCTCGAGATCTTCGCCGTGGGGAAGGTCGCGGAGGAGGCCTTGGCGCGCTGGCCGGAGTTCCCGTGCGCCGGCTACATGCGCCATCCGGCGCAGGGCGGAGAGGCGAAATTCCGCGACGCGTTTCGGCAGGCCATCGCGAGTCGTTTATAGTTTCGGCTCCATGACCGAAACCTTCCACGCCCTGGAAACCTCCGCGGCGATGGACGCCACGCGCGCCCTCGACACTCCCTGCCTGCTGCTCGACGGCGACAAGCTCGAGCGCAACTGCGATCGCATGCGCGAGCGGCTCCTGTCGCACGGGGTAGCGCTCCGTCCCCACGTGAAGACCGCGAAGTGCGTGGAGGTCGCGGTGACCGCGCTGCGCGCGCCCGCGGGCCCGATCACCGTCTCCACGCTCCGCGAGGCCGAGTACTTCGCCGACCACGGCTTCAAGGACATCCTCTACGCGGTCGGCATGGTGGCGGACAAGGTGCCGCGCGCCGCGCAGCTCGTGAAGCGCGGCATCGACCTGGGCGTGATCGTCGATAGCGTCGATGCGGCGCGCGGGCTGGTCGCGGCGGCCGAGCGCGCGGGCGTGCGCCTTCCGGCGCTCATCGAGATCGACAGCGACGGCCATCGCGCCGGCGTGACGCCCGACGATCCGCGGCTCCTCGAGATCGCGAGCGCGCTCGGCCCGTCGCTAAAAGGCGTGATGACCCACGCCGGCGAGTCGTACAACTGCACCACGGTAGGCGCGATCGAGGTGATGGCGCAGCACGAGCGCGAGGCGGTGGTGAATGCCGCGAAGGCGCTGCGCGCGCACAGCCACGAGGCGCCCGTCGTGAGCGTGGGATCGACGCCGACGGCCACCTTCGCGCGCTCGTTCGAGGGCGTGACCGAGGTGCGCACCGGCGTCTACGTCTTCCAGGATCTCGTGATGGCGGGCCTCGGCGTGTGTTCGGTGAACGACATCGCGCTTTCCGTGCTCGCGACCGTCATCGGCCACCAGCGCGAGAAGAACTGGCTCATCACCGATGCCGGCTGGATGGCACTCTCGCGCGACCGCGGCACCGCGCGCCAGAAGGTGGACCAGGGCTACGGCCTGGTGTGCGACGCGGCGGGGCGACCGCTCGAGCCGCTCATCGTCGCCGACGCCAACCAGGAGCACGGCATCGTCGCGAGGCGCGACCGCGGGCCGATCGACTTCGCGCGCTTCCCGATCGGCGCGCGCCTGCGCGTGCTGCCGAACCATGCCTGCGCCACGGCCGCGCAATTCCCCGAGTACCAGGTGCTGCGCGAAGGCTGCGCCCTCGAGGCCTGGGAGCGCTTCAGCGGCTGGTGAGCGGCGCGCAGAATTCTTTGCGCGAGAAGACGCAAGAAATTCCGAACGGCGGGGCCAGACCCCAGCATTTTTCGCAGGCGCACGCGCGCGAAAAATGGGGCCTGTCCCCGGTGTTCGTTGAGTGCGAGCGCTTCCAACTCCTCCGGCACGACTATTGCAAGTTCGCGTTTTCCTTCATCCCGAAAGCGAAGGGAAACGCAATGGCACAGCAGTCGAAGTCGAAACGATCGTCGTCACGCAGCGCGGGCACCGGCCGCAACACGAGCCGCAGCCTGAAGCAGGAGGCCGCGCAGCCGCGCCGCGCGCGCCGGGCCAAGACCGCGACCACAGTCGCGACCCGCAAGCGTTCGACCGCGGGCCCGATGTCCGGACGCGGGTCATCGAGCCGCGCCAGCGCACGCACGACGACGCCCACCCGGAAATCCTCGAGCGCCTCGCGCGCCGGCACGTCCAACGCGCGGCGCGACCGGCGCATCTCGAAGAAGGCCGTGACCCACCAGCGGACGTCGTCGCGCTGAAAACGTTGAAGGGGACAGACTCCGGCACTTTCTGCAAGCGAAGCACGCAGAAAATGGGGTCTGTCCCCGGTGTTCGCCTCCTCAGGCCGCGCGGAGCTTCGTCCCGCCGAGTTGCCGCAGCTCGCGGCCGAGATAAGCGGCCACGGCGCGCATGCCGTAGACACCCGCCTCGGCTTCGGCCGCGGCGTTGTAGTTGGTGTTGGTGTTGACGTCGTAGGTGTAGATCTCGCCGCGCTCGTCCTCGATCAACTCGATCCCCGCGATGCCGATGCCGTTCGCGGCGATGAACTTGCGATACGACTCGACGATCGGGTTGGCGAAGTCCTTCACGATGCGAAAGCGCGGCGCGGCCGCAACGGGCGGCGCCTCTTCGCCCACCGGGCAAAACGCGTCGCCCACCTGGCAGACGTCGGCCGGGCAGAGCTCGAAGCCGAGCGAGGTATCGACGCGCACGGCGTAGAGGAACTCGCCGCCGACGAACTCCACGCGCGTGATGTACGGCTCCGGCGCGCGGATGTATTGCTGGATGAGCGTGATGCCGTCCACCGAATCCTCGAACGCGTCGCTTCGCACATGCTCGGCGAGCGCATCGACCGACTGGAAGAGCTTCACGCCCAGCCCCTTGCCTGCGCGGTTGTGCTTGGTGATGAACGGGCCCTTCATGCGCCGCGCCGCCTGGATGACGTTGTCCTTGCCGACCGCGGCGATGGTGTGCGGCGTGCGGATGCCATAAGCGCGCAGCGCCTCGTATTGCGCGACCTTGCTGATCTCGAGCCGCAGCGCGCGGCTGTCGTTCACGACGCGGCGCCGGTGCGACTCGAGCCACGCGAGCACCGCGCCGGTGAGCTCGGGCGCATAGCGATGGCCGCGCGTGTGCGACGAGGCGCTCATGCGGTTGTAGAAGACGCCCTGCGGCGGGGATGACGCGAGGTCGATCACGCCCTCGTCGAGGTGCCATTCCTCGTACGGCAAATCCAGCTCGTCGAACGCCGCGCGCAGCGGCTCCACCCACGCGTCGTTCTCGTGGATGACGTGGATCTTCGGGGTCGCGCTCTCCATGGCCATCTCCTTTTGTTTCGAGGATAGCGGCCGCGCAGAGAATTGAAAAAGAATTCCCGGTCAGGTGCTCATAACCGGGGGATATGAGGGTTGGAGCGAGGTTTAGCGAAGTTCTCCCTCTCCCTTGGGACAGGGCCGGGGAGAGGGTCGGCTGTTCTCCCTCTCCCTTGGGAGAGGGCCGGGGAGAGGGTGAACCTTCGCGATCGGCGGTGAAACCCGTTATAATTCAAAACTTCGCGCCCGTAGCTCAGTTGGATAGAGTACCTGGCTACGAACCAGGGGGTCGTGGGTTCAAATCCTGCCGGGCGCGCCAGATCACCGAAGCCCTTGTCGACGAGACAAGGGCTTTTTCATTGGCAAGCTCGGACAAGTATTCGCGGAGGGCGCTGCGGGCAGCCCGGAGTGCCATTGACCTTTATACGCCATTGACGTAGGTGCGCCAATGGCGTATAGTGCACCGTGGTCTTCGTTGAAACGTCCCTGTTCACGAAACTGCTCGGCGGGTACCTCGCCGATGACGAGTATCGGCAGCTCCAAACCCATTTGATCGCCCATCCAGACGCCGGCTCCGTGATCCGCGGGTCCGGTGGTGTACGAAAAGTCAGGTGGCGCAGTGGCGGGAAGGGTTAGTCGGGCGGAGTGAGGGTTATCTATTATTGGGCGGTCTCCGATGACCAGATCTTCTTCCTGAC
>JAICTR010000208.1 GCA_025936275.1 Burkholderiales bacterium | reverse complement strand
GGTCCGTATGCAGCAGCACCTCGATCGCGATCGCACGCGGCAGCGTCGCCATGGCGCGGTCGAGATACTCGGAAGCGTCGAATCCGGCGGGCCGCTCGAACGGGCGTTGCGTCACGTCCGCATGCGCGACGCGATCGAGCCGCAGCGTGCGAAGGCCCTTCCTCAGCTCGCAGTAGCCCACGACGTACCAGCGGCCGTTGCGGAACACGAGGCCGTACACGTTGAACTCGCGCGAGGTGAGCGTGCCGTCGGCGGCGCGGTAGCGCAGCGCCGCGGTGCGCCGCGATTGCGCGGACTCGCTCAAGATCCGCAGCAGCCGCGCATCGGCCGTGGTGCGCGCGGTGCCGGTCTGCAGCGCGACGCTTTCGCGCAGCGCCGAGACGGTGCGCCGCGGTGCGCCGGGGAGCACGCGGTCGAGCTTCGCCTGCACGCTCTCGATCGCGGGCGCCGCATCCGCGAGGCCGAGCCCGCGCGCCGCGATGAGCCCGAGGGAGAGCGCCTGCGCCTCCTCGTCGGTGAACATCATCGGCGGCAGCTTGTAGCCGGGCACCAGCCGGTAGCCGCCGTAGCGCCCCTGCTCGGTGGTGATGGGAATGCCCATCTCCTCCAGCGTCGCGATGTAGCGGCGCAGCGTGCGCCGATCGACGTTCACGCGCCGCGCGAGCTCGGCGCCGCCGATCTGCGCCTGCGACTGCAGGAGCTCGAGCACCGCGAGGATGCGCGTGGTGGGTTGGGGCATAGCGCGACTCTAGCGAGGAACTAGGGCGGATTTCGCCCTCTTTCGGCGCTAGTCTACGCGCATGTCCTTCGCCCTCCGCCTCCTCGCCCTCGCGCTCCTGCTGCTGCTCTTCATCGCGGCGAGCGCGCGCCACCAGGCTATCGCCGCGCCGGTGCCACCGGCTCCTCCCCCGCCGTCCTGGGCAGCGGAATGAGCGCGGAGACCTCGCGCCGGTAGCGGCGATAGGCCTCGCCGTGCTCCTCGAGGAGATCGCGCTCCTCGAAATGCAGCGCGACGAGGATGTAGGCCGTGAGCCCGAGCGAGAGCACCAGGTGGTCGAGCGTCATGCGCGGCACGGCCCAGAACATCACGAGGAAGCCCAGCATGATCGGGTGGCGCACCAGCCGGTAGAGCAGCACCACGCGAAAATCCGATGAAGGACGGCACGTGCGCCCGGCATTCCACGCCTGCTTGAGGCCGAAGAGATCGAAGTGGTCGATCATGAAAGTGGACGAGACGAGGATCGCGGCGCCGAGTCCGAACACCGCGTAGAGCGCGATGGCGGTGCCGCCGCTCGCTTCCCACATCACGCCGGGCGCGGGCTTCCAGAACGCGATGAGCGCACCGAGCGCGAGGGCCGAGACGATGACGTACGTGCTGCGCTCGATCGCGCGCGGCACGAGGCGCGTCCACGCCTCCTTGAACGCGGGGCGCGCCATCACGCTGTGCTGCACGCCGAAGAGCGCGATGAGGGCGATATCCACGGCGAGCGCCTCGGCGAGCGGCGCGCCGGCGCGCGCCAGCAAGTCGAACCCCAGCAGGAACGCGCCGAAGAGGGCGAGGACCGCCATCCCGGCGGCGTACGCGACGAATGCGTAGGCCAATGCGGCGATGCGAAGCATGGGACTCTCCCGGAAGGAAGCCGGAGCGGCGTCACCCCGATTGCAGCGCGTCGCGGGCGGCGCGTCTTGAGGCGCCTGTCCCGATTGCCCGGTGCGGCGCGCGCCGCCGCGGGACCACGGTCCTACCTTCCCGAGCGAGCGAAGCCCGCCTCCCGAGCGCGCACGATCGCGAGCGCGCGCGTGCGCACCCCGAGCTTGTCGAGGATGTTGGAAAGGTGGTTGCGCACCGTCTTTTCGCTGAGGCCCGCGCGCGCGGCGATCGCCGCGTTGTCGAGGCCCTGCGCCACCAGCTCCAGGATCTCGCGCTCGCGCGGCGTGAGCGACGAGAAATCCGCGGCCGGTGTGCTGCCGGCGCCGGAGGGCTCGGCGAGGAACTCGCGCACCGCCGCGGCGAAGAGCGGCCACGCCGGCTCCCTGCGCGAGAGCACATGGTTCGCGCTTTCCAGCGGCACGAAGCGCGCGCCGGGGATGCGCTTGGCGAGGTCGCGGCCCTCGTCGAACGGCACGCGCCGATCGCCCGTCGCGTGCACCACGAGGGTCGGGCAGCGCACGCGCGGCACGAGGTCCTCGACATCGAGGTCGCCGAACGCGCGCAGCATCCGCACCGCGGTCGCGGGAGGACACGAGCGCCGCGAGAGCTCCGCGAACTCGCGGAACTCCTCGAGCGTTCCTTCGGGGAAGAACTGCTGCGCGAAGACGGTGCGATAGGCGGGATCGTCGCTGCCCCAGCCCACCTCCGCGATCTTCACCAGCGTCTCGTATTCGGCGAGCTGCTGCGGCGTCGCCGCGCGGCGCCGGCGTCCGCGCACGTACGCGCCGTAGAGCACCAGGTGGCTCACGCGTTCGGGATGGCGCGCGGCGTAGGCGACCGCCACCGCGCCCCCTTGCGACATGCCGAGGAGCGCGAAGCGATCGAGCCCGGCCGCGTCCGCGACCGCCTCGGCATCGGACACCCACGACTCGATCGAATGGTCGGTGGCATTGCGATCGGAAAGGCCGCAGCCGCGCTGGTCGAAGCGCACCAGTTGCCGGTAGCTCGAGAGCTCGTCCAGCCACGGGCGCCAGAACGAGGTCTCCCAGTCGAACTCGAGGTGCGAGAGCCAGTTGGCGGTCTTGAGCAGCGGCGGCCCGCGCCCCGAGACGGCGTACGCGATGCAGACGCCGTCGCGGCCGGTGCAGAAGCGGATCTCCTGGCGCTCGCCTTTCATCGCGCGCAGTTTGCACCGCGCGGCCTGTCGATACAATGAACCGTGCCCCTGCTCCAGCTCTCCGAAGTCTCGCTCGCCTACGGCCACGTCGCGCTCCTCGACCGCGCCGACCTCGTGATCGAGCCGGGCGAGCGCATCGGCCTCATCGGCCGCAACGGCACCGGCAAATCGAGCCTGCTACGCATCATCGAGGGCGCGGCGCCGCCGGACGACGGCACCGTGTGGTCCGCGCCGGGACTGCGCCTGGCCGCGGTGCCGCAGGAGCCGGCGTTCGACGCGGGGCAATCGATCTTCGAGGCGACGGCGAGCGGCCTGGGGGAAGCGCGCCAGCGGCTCGTCGACTACCACGCGGCCGCGCAGGCCGGCGACCTCGAGCGCATGCAGCCGCTGCACGAGGCGCTCGACGCGAGCGGCGGCTGGGCGCTCGAGCCTCGCATCGAAGCGCCGCTCACGCGCCTCGGGCTCGATGCCGACCGCGCGGTCGACGCGCTCTCGGGGGGCCTCAGGAAGAAGGTCGCGCTCGCGCGCGCGCTGGTCGCCGGGCCGCAGCTCCTGCTCCTCGACGAGCCCACCAACCACCTCGACATCGCCGCCATCGAGTGGCTCGAGCAGGCGCTCGTCGAGCTCGGCGCGGCGGTGCTCTTCGTGACCCACGACCGGCGCTTCCTCGATCGCGTCGCGCAACGCATCGTGGAGCTCGACCGCGGCCGGCTCGCGAGCTTCCCCGGCAACTTCAGCGCCTACGAGGCGCGCAAGGCGGAGATGCTGGCGATCGAGGCGGTGGTGGCGCAGAAGTTCGACAAGACGCTCGCGCAGGAGGAGGCGTGGATCCGCAAGGGCGTGGAAGCGCGCCGCACGAGGACCGAAGGGCGCGTGCGCCGCTTGCAGCAGCTGCGCGTGGAGCGCGCGGCGCGCCGCGAGCGCCTCGGGCGCGTGGAGCTCGCGCTCTCCCCCGGCGAGCGCTCGGGAAGGCTCGTCGCCGAGCTCGAGCACGTGGCGAAGTCGTATGGCGCGCGGCGCGTGGTGGACGACTTCTCGTGCCGCGTCATGCGCGGCGACAAGATCGGCTTCATCGGCCCCAACGGCAGCGGCAAGACGACGCTCCTCAAGTTGATCCTCGGCGAGATCGCGCCGGACGCGGGGCGCGTGCGCCTCGGGGCGCGCCTCGCGCCGGCGTACTTCGACCAGTTCCGCGCGGCGCTCGACGAGGAGGCGACGCTCGCCGACACCATCTCCCCGGGCGCCGACTACATCGAGATCGAGGGCCGCCGCAAGCACGTCATCAGCTACCTCGGCGACTTCCTCTTTCCGCCCGAACGCGCGCGGGCATTGGTGAAATCGCTCTCCGGCGGCGAGAGGAATCGCCTGCTCCTCGCGCGGCTCTTCAGCCGTCCCGCCAATGTGCTGGTGCTCGACGAACCCACCAACGACCTCGACATCGAGACGCTCGAGCTCCTCGAAGCGCTGTTGCAGGAGTACGCCGGGACGCTGCTCCTCGTGAGCCACGACCGCGCGTTCCTCGACAACGTGGTGACGCAGACCATCGCGTACGAAGGTGACGGAAGGTGGAAGGAGTACGTGGGCGGATATTCGGATTGGGAGCGGATGCGCGGGACGAATGGGGATGCGGCGGATGAGGCGCGACCCTCTCCCCGGCCCTCCCCCAGGGGGGAGGGAGAACCGCGTCCCCGCAAGCTCTCGTACAACGAAACCCGCGAGCTGGAAGCATTGCCCGCGAAGCTCGAGGCGCTCGAGCGCGAGCAGGCCGAGATCGCGGCGAAGCTCGCCGATCCCGCGACCTATCAGGATCGCGCAACCGATGTCGCTGCGCTCGACGCGCGGCACGAGGCGATCGAGGCGGAGCTCACCGCGCTCCTCGCGCGCTGGGAAGCATTGGAGTCGCGCGCCTAGCGGAACGAACGCGAGCGCGCCGGTCCAACGAGGCATGAGCGCCCTCCCCCGCCGCGCCGCGAACCGCTACGCGATCGCGCCTCCCATCGAGCCGATGCTCGCGAAGATCGGCACGGAGCTGCCGCCGGAAGGCGACGTGCTCTACGAGCCGAAGTGGGACGGCTTCCGCGCCATCGTCTTCCGCGGCGATTGCGACGCGTACATCCAGAGCCGCGACCTGCGCCCGCTCGATCGCTACTTCCCCGACCTGCACGAAGCGCTCCTCGAGCGATTGCCGGAAGGCTGCGTGCTCGACGGCGAGATCGTGATCGTAGGACCCGATGGGCTCGATTTCGACGCGCTGCAGATGCGCCTGCATCCGGCCGCCTCGCGCGTGACGAAGCTCGCCGCCGAGACGCCGGCCGCCTTGGTCGCCTTCGACGCGCTCGCGATCGACGGCAAGAGCCTCATGCGCGAGCCGCAGGCCGCGCGCCGTGCCGCGCTCGAGAAGCTGCTCGCGAAGGCGAAGCCGCCGATCCACCTCACGCCCGCGACGCGCGAGCGCAAGACCGCCGCCGAATGGCTCGAGCGCTTCGAGGGTGCCGGCCTCGACGGCGTGGTGGCGAAGCTCGCCGACCTTCCCTACCAGCCCGGCAAGCGCGCGATGATCAAGGTGAAGCACGCGCGCACGGCGGAGTGCGTGATCGCCGGCTTCCGTTGGCACAAGACGG
>JAICTR010000061.1 GCA_025936275.1 Burkholderiales bacterium | reverse complement strand
CGGTAGAGGTCGGATTTCCCTTCGAAGCCGATGCCCGGAAGCTCGGGCATCGTGACATGGCTCTCCTCGACCCGCACGCCGTCCGGAAACCCGCCGAAAGGCTGGAAGAGGTCCGGATACGACTCGTTGCCGCCGAGGCCGAGACCCGCCGCGATGTTGAGCGACATCTGGTGGCCGCCGTGCGGGATGCAGCGTGAGGGCGACCAG
Organism: Burkholderiales bacterium; assembly: GCA_025936275.1. Lineage (GTDB taxonomy): Bacteria > Pseudomonadota > Gammaproteobacteria > Burkholderiales > Usitatibacteraceae > Usitatibacter. The sequence continues at coordinate 10,190 of JAICTR010000061.1, read as the reverse complement.
CCGTATTCGCGCAGCATCGCGAGCGTGCGCAGGTACTCGACCAGGCCGTAAGAGAGCGCACAGTCGAACTGCAGCCAGTCGCGGTCGGGCCGCAGGCCGCCGTAGCGGATGAGGTTCCGCGCGTCCTGCATCGAGAAGAGGTTCTCGCCGGTCGCCATCGGCTTCGCGTAGTGCTCGGCGAGCCTCGCCTGCAGCTCGTAGTCCAGCGGATCGCCCGCCTCCTCGTACCAGAAGAGGTCGTGCTTCGAGAGCGCCTTCGCGTACTCGATGGCGGTCGCGAGGTCGAAGCGGCCGTTGGCATCCACCGCGAGGCGCTCTCCGCGCCCGAGGATCGAGAGCACCGACTCGATGCGCCGCAGGTCCTCGGCAAGCGTCGCGCCGCCGATCTTCATCTTGACCACCGTGTAGCCGCGATCGAGATAGCCCTTCATCTCGGCGATGAGCTGCGCGTGGTCCTTGCCCGGATAGTAGTAGCCCCCCGCGGCGTACACGAACACGCGCCGCTCGGGCCGGCCGTCGCCGTAGCGATCCGCGAGCAGTTGGAAGAGCGGCTTGCCGGCGATCTTCGCCACCGCGTCCCACACCGCCATGTCGATGGTGCCGATCGCGACCGAGCGCTCGCCATGGCCGCCCGGCTTCTCGTTGGTGAACATGCGCGCCCAGACCTTGATCGGGTCGAGGTTCTCGCCGCTGTCATCGACATACGCCGCGGCATCGGCCTCGAGCACGCGCGGGATGAAGCGCTCGCGCATCAGCATCCCCTGCCCGTAGCGGCCGTTCGAATTGAAGCCGTAGCCCACCACGCGCTTGCCGTCGCGCATCACGTCCGTCACCACCGCGACCAGCGACAACGTCATGCGGCTGAAGTCGATGTAGGCGTTGCGGATCGGCGAGGAAATCGGGAAGGTCTTTTCGCGGATGTCGACGATTCTCATGGCGCGCGCCCGCGGCACTGCGAGGCTCGGGCGGTTTTCGGGGACAATGGAAGGCCTCAATCGTACTGGAGAAAGCGAGATGGACCACAGCCGGGCGCTCAAGCGCGCCGACGACCTGCTGATGGCGTTTGTGGAAAGCCAGGACATTCCCGGCGGTGGCACCACCGGCACCGCGACCGATCACGGCGTGAAGACCGCGCAATTCCTCGTCGGTATCCACCGCACGCTGCTGGAATACTTCAAAGGGGTGGACGAGTAGGCGATAATCGAAGGCTTTGTCCCCAACGCATCGAGGAGAAAGCCGTCGTGTCATCGCAGCCCCTGTTCCACCTCGCCTTCCCCGTCCACGACCTCGCCGAGGCGCGCCGCTTCTACGGCGGGCTCCTCGGCTGCGCCGAGGGCCGCAGCTCCGACGCGTGGGTGGACTTCAACTTCTACGGCCACCAGGTGGTCGCGCACCTCGCGCCCGAGGAAGCCGGGCATCGCCAAACGAGCGCGGTCGACGGCGACGACGTGCCGGTGCGCCACTTCGGCGCGATCCTGCCGATGCACGAGTGGGAATCGCTCGCCGGACGCCTGAAGGACGCGGGCATCCGCTTCGTGATCGAGCCCCACGTGCGCTTCAAGGGCCAGGCCGGCGAGCAGGCGACGATGTTCTTCCTCGACCCCTCGGGCAACGCCCTCGAGTTCAAGGCGTTCGGCGACCTCGCGCAGGTGTTCGCGAGATAACGGCTAGCGCCAGCCGCCGTAATACCCGGAGCCCGGATACGGCAGCACCTGCCCTTCCTTGGGCCGGCAGCGCGAGAAGTCGAGGTCGTCCTGGCGCTCGCCGGGACGCACGCCCTCGAAGTGCCCGGCGTGCGGGTTCCAGCATTCCCAGTCGTCGCGATGGTCGTCGCGCCAGTCGCGATTGTCGTAGCGCCAGCGGTCGTTGTCGCGATAGCGCCCGTCGTCGCGGTGCTGCGCCCAGTCGCGGTCGTAACGGTAGTCGGGATATTGCGCGAACGCGCCGCCGACGGCGGTGGTCGCGGCCGCAGCGAGCAGGATGGCCATGATCTTCATGGATTCGCTCCATAGATTGGCCTCGGTGCGAGGCCCGATGGAGGTGGGACACGGCGTGAAGCGCCCCGTTTCGCGTCCGGTCGGCCTACGCCGCCGGCCTCAGCGACGCGGGCCGGACGCCTGCGGGAGCGAGCTTTCGCCGAGCACTTCCTCGTTGTGCTCGCCGAGCGCGGGCGGATCGCGCCGCACCGGGAATCCCTGGCCGTCGAAGCGCAGCGGCGAGACGAAAGTGCGCGTGCGTGCGCCCGAAGGCAGGCCGATCTCGCGCACCCAGCCCATGTGGCGCACCTGCTCGTCGGCGAGCGCCTGCGAGTACGTGTTGATCGGCGCGCACGGCACGCCCGCGGCGCGGAATTTCGCGAGGAGGTCCGCCGCGCCGTGCTTCGCGAACTCCTTCTCGAGGATCTCCTTGAGCTCGGCCTGGTGCCGGGCGCGGAGCGCCGTCGAGCCGAAGCGCGCATCGCCGGCGAGATCTTCGCGGCCGATCGCGCCGCACGCCGCGCGCCACAGGCCATCGTTGCCCGCCGCCATCGCGAAGTAGCCATCGGACGCGCGGAACGCCTGGTACGGCGCGTTGCGCGGATGCGCGGAGCCGAGCTTCACGGGATCGCGCCCGGTGCCGAAGTATTCGCTGGTCTGCAGCGCCGCGACGGCGAGCGAGGCGCCGAGCATCGAGACGTCGATGTGCGTGCCGCGGCCGGTGTGCGCCACTTCACGCAATGCCGAGGCGACCGCATACGCCGCGTAGAGGCCGGCGCAGAAATCGGAGAGCGGCACACCGCACTTCACCGGCGCACCGCCCGGCTCCCCCGTGACGCTCATCACGCCCGCCATCGCCTGGATGGTGAGGTCGAAGCCGCCCTCCTCGGCGCGCGGCCCTTCCTGGCCGAACGCGGAGACCGAGCAATACACGAGCTTCGGGTTCTCGTCCTGGAAAGACGCGTAGCCGAGGCCCAGGCGCTCCATGACGCCGGGGCGGTTGTTCTCGATCAGCACGTCGGCGCCGCGCACCAGCGCGCGTGCCCGGTCGCGATCCCCGGGCTTCTTGAGGTCGAGCGTCACCGAGCGCTTGTTGCGGTTGAGCGAGGCGAAGTTCTCGCTGTAACCGCCGTTCAACGGCGGCCATTGGCGCATGGTGTCGCCGCCTTGCGGATGCTCGACCTTCACCAGGTCGGCGCCCATGTCGGCGAGGAGCATGCCGCAGAAGGGACCGGCGGCGACGTTGCAAAACTCGATCACTCGGATGTCTTTGAGGGGCAGCATTTTTCAATGGCTAGCTAAAGGAACCAAATCTTTGGAACGCAGATGAACGCGGATGAAACGCAGATGAACGCAGCAAGGCGAACCCATTGATTGAGGGGAAACCAATGGCCTGACAGATTCGGCCGTCCATCATTGTCGTCGATTCAAAGCATTCATCGCGGTCAACGACAGTCTTATCTGCGGTCATCTGCGTTTCATCGGCGTTCATCGGCGTTCCTGCTTTTTTCCGCCGAAGGCGAGACGGGATCGCGGCGGTAAGCCTCGCGCAGCTCCACCGGCCGGCGCGCGCCGCGGCGCTTGCGCATGCGCATGTTGAGCATCTCCACGCCCACCGAGAACGCCATCGCGAAGTACACGTACCCCTTCGGCACGTGGTGGTCGAAGCCGTCGGCGATCAGCAGCACGCCGATCACGAAGAGGAACGAGAGCGCGAGCATCTTCAGCGTCGGATGGTTCTCCACCACGCGGCCGATGGCGCCGGCGAAAACCATCATCAGCATCACCGAGAGGATCACCGCGACGATCATCACCTCGACATGGTCCACCATGCCGACCGCCGTGATCAGCGAATCGAGCGAGAACACGAGGTCGATCACGATGATCTGCATGATCACCGCGCCGAAGGTGGCGCGCACCGCCGACGAGTGCTCGCCCCCCTCGCCCTCCAGCAGCTGGTGGATCTCCTTGGTGCTCTTCCAGATGAGGAAGAGCCCGCCGCCGATGAGGATGAGGTCGCGGCCGGAGATCTCGTTGCCGATCACCGTGAAGATGGGTTGCGTGAGGCCGATCACCCACGAGAGCACGAAGAGCAGCCCGATCCGCATGAACATGGCGAGGAAAAGGCCGGTGCGCCGCGCGAACTCGCGCCTTGCCCGCGGCAGCTTCTCCACCAGGATCGAGATGAAGATGATGTTGTCGATCCCGAGCACCAGCTCGAGGCCGGTGAGGACGAGGAGCGCGATCCAGTTCTGCGGATCGGTGAAGAGCTCGATCATGCCGCCTCCAGGCGCTGCGCGAGCTCGACGAGCCCGTTCGCCGACACGTCCACGGGCACCGACGCCTTGCGCTCGCCGGTGCCCGGCCCCGCTTCATCGGGCCGCGCGATGAACGCGGTGCGAAGGCCCGCCGCCGCGGCCGCGGCGAGATCGCCCGAGTGCGCGGCGACCATCATCGCCTCGCCCGGTGCGCAATCGAACGCCGCGGCGGCGGCGAGATACACCGAAGGCTTCGGCTTGTAGTCGCGCGCGAGCTCCGCGCCCACGATCGCATCCCAGCGAAAATCGTTGCGCCGCGCGAGGTCGGCCATGAGCGAGATGTTGCCGTTGGAGCACGGCGCGAGGCGGAAACGCTCGCGCAGCTTGTGCAGCCCCGGCACGACGTCGGGCCACGGATCGAGGCGGTGCCAGGCGAGGTTCAGCTCCGCGCGCGTCGCGGCGTCCACGCGCGCGAGGCCGAAGCGCTCGAGCACCCGGTCGAGGTTCCTGCGATGCAGGACGTCGAGCTTGCTGAACGGGATGCGGCCCGCGCGCACCTCCTCCATCGACGGCTGGTACTCGCCGCGCCACGCATCGGCGAAGGCGCTCCAGTCGATCGCGATGCCCGAGGGCTCGAGGATCGTGCGCGCCTCGCGCGCGATGCCGCTTCGCCAGTCCACCAGCGTGCCGAACACGTCGAAGAGAAGCGCCCGGATCATGCGCCCCCCGCCGCGGGAATCACCGCGATCGTGCAACGCGAGACGCACACCGCCTTCCCCTGCTCGTCGGTGATGCGCACGTCCCACACCTGCGTGCGCCGCCCGACGTGGATCGGCGTCGCGGTCGCGGTCACCACGCCGTCGCGCTTGGCGCGCAAATGATTGGCGTTGATCTCGAGGCCCACCACGTGCTCGCGCGACTGGTCGCAGTTGAGCCAGGCGCCGGTCGAGGCGACGGTCTCCGCGAGCGCCACCGACGCGCCGCCATGGAGCAGCCCGAACGGCTGGTGCACGCGCGGTGCGACCGGCATCGTCGCGACCACGCGCTCGCGCGTGTGCTCCACGAACTCGATGCCGAGCGTCGCGAGCAACGTCTGCCTGGGGGATCCTTCGAAGAGGCTCATGCGGGCGGCTCCGGGGCGCAAAGCCGCCATTGTCGCTCATGCGGCCCGCTAGAATGGCGCCATGATCGAGATGAAGAGCCCGTTCGAGGGCGACGCCGGGCGCGTGAAGCTCCTCGAGCCGCCCGGCTGCGACCGGCGCCGGCTTCGCGAGCAGCTCCTTTCGGACACCTACGACAAGCCCTTCGTCCTCGAGGAGCACGGCTCGCGCTCGCTGCATTTCTCGCGCGCGCTGGTGCAAAGCGGCATGCGCCTCGACGATCCGTGCGCGCTCGAGTTCGCCTACACGCGCCGCATGATGGCCTTCCTGCTCTTCGTGCCGGAGCCGCGCGAGATCCTGGTCCTCGGGCTGGGCGGCGGCTCGCTCGTGAAGTACTGCCACCGCCATCTCATGGCGTCGCGCATCCGCGTGGTGGAGATCGACCCGCACGTGGTCGCCTTCCGCGAGGAGTTCCGGGTGCCGCCGGACGATGCGCGCCTCACCGTGACGATCGGCGATGCGGCCCGGCATGTGTCCTGCGCGTGCGACGAGGCCGACGTGATCCTCATGGACGCGTTCGATCGCGACGGGCTCGCGCCCTCGCTCGGCACGCGCGATTTCTACGCCGACGCGCGCGCCGCCCTCTCGTGGCTCGGGGTGCTGGTGGTAAACCTCGCCGGAGAGAACCGCCGGCGCGCCGAGCATCTCGAGCGCATCCACGCGGCGTTCGAGGGCAACGTGATCCTCGTTCCAGTGGAGGGCGACGGCAACCAAGTCGTGTTCGCGTTCCGCGAGGCGCGCTTCCAGCCGCGCTGGCGGCGCATCGAGGGCGAGGCGCGCGCGATGCGGCGGCGTTACGGGCTCAACTTCCCGAAGATGGCGGCGCTCCTCGAGCGCAGCCGCAAGCTCGGCTATGCACGCCGGGCGCTCTCGCGGGAGCCGTAGCGCGCGCATGGAGCGATCCGCACGCGGCTCGGCACGCGAAGTCTTCGCCACGTTCCTGCGCCTCGGGCTCACCTCCTTCGGCGGCCCGATCGCGCACCTCGGCTACTTCCGCCGCGAGCTCGTGGAACGCCGCCGCTGGGTGAGCGAGGCGCAATTCGCGGAAGTGCTCGGCCTCTGCCAGTTCCTGCCGGGACCGGCGAGCAGCCAGCTGGGATTCAGCCTCGGCCTGATGCGCGCCGGATGGCTCGGCGCGTTCGCGGCGTTCGTCGGGTTCACCTTGCCCTCGGCGCTGCTGCTCTATGCGTTCGCGCGCGTGCTGCCGATGGTGCCCGCGGCGATCGGCGCGACACTCGTGCACGGGCTCAAGCTCGTCGCGGTCGCCGTGGTCGCACATGGCGTGGTCGGCATGGCCCGCCAGCTCTGCCCCGATGCGATCCGCGCCTCGATCGCCGCGCTCGCCGCGTTCGCGCTGCTCGCCTTCGGCACCGCGTGGATGCAGGTGCTGGTCGTGATCGCGGGCGGGCTCGCGGGCCTCGTGCTCTGCCGTGCCGCGCGAGCGCCGCGCGCGGAGGCGCCGCCGCTTCCGCACGGACGTCGTGCCGGCTTCGCGCTGCTGGCCGCTTACGCGCTGCTCCTCGCGCTGCTGCCGCTCGCCGCCGCCGCTTTCGACGGCGCGATCGGCCTCGCGTGGGCGTTCTATCGCGCCGGCGCGCTGGTCTTCGGCGGCGGCCACGTGGTGCTGCCGCTGCTGCAGCAGGCGCTGGTGGATCCCGGCTGGCTCACGCGCGACGAGTTTCTCGCCGGCTACGGCGCGGCGCAGGCGGTGCCGGGCCCGATGTTCACGCTCGCCGCGTATCTCGGCGCGCGCATCGCCGGCGGCGCGGGCGCGGCGCTCGCGCTCGGTGCGATCTTCCTTCCCGGCTTCCTCCTCGTCTCCGCGGCGCTGCCGCTCTGGCGCTCGCTCGCCGCGCATCCGGCCGCGGCGCGCGCCGTGGCGGGCGTCAACGCCGCGGTGGTGGGCCTCCTCGCCGCGGCGCTCTACGACCCGGTGTGGGTGAGCGCGATCCGCTCGCCGTTCGACGTCGGCATCGCGATCATCGGCTTCACGCTGCTCGCGGCATGGCGCGCGCCCGCGCTCGCGGTCGTGGCGTGGTGCGTGGCCGCGTCCTTCGCCGTCACCTGAACTCGGCCGCCGCCGGCCTTGTCGTACCGGGCGCGCTGCGCTACGGTAATCGGCGCGGCACGGTGCAACCGATTCGTGGAGGCCCCGATGAAATCCTTTCCCGCGCAACATCCCGACTTCAGGCTCACCTTCCATCGCCCGCGGCGCGTCGCGCTGCGCGCCGCGCTCTTCGGGCACATCGGGCTCCTCGAGTCGTGGTTCGACGGCGACGTCGACATCGACGGCGACATCGGCAAGGCGTTCGCCATCGGAATGTCCTCGGACTTCGACAAGCCGACCCTTGCCACGCGCATCCGCAACCGCTGGCACGAGCTGCGGCTCTCCAACGCCACGCACGCGCGGGCGAAGGCCAACGCGCGCTTCCATTACGCGCTCGGCACCGACTTCTACCGCCTGTGGCTCGACGAGGCGCTGATGATGTACACGTGCGGCTACTGGAGCGAGGGCACGACCAGCGTCGAGCAGGCGCAGCGCAACAAGGTGGAGCACGTGTGCCGCAAGATCCGGCTGCAGCCGGGCGAGGACGTCGTCGACATCGGCACCGGCTTCGGCGGGTTCATGTTCCACGCCGAGCAGTTCCACGGCGCGAAGGTGACCGGCACCAACACCACTCCCGAGCAGGTCGACATGGTGCGCGACGAGATCCGCCGCCGCCACCTCGAGGGCAAGTGCAGCGTGATCGAGTGCGACTTCCGCGAGGTGCCGCGGCAGTTCGACAAGGTGGTCTCGATCGGCGTGCTCGAGCACGCGGGCCGCGACCAGCTCGAGGAAGTGGTGCGCGCGCACGCGGCGCACCTGAAGCCCGGAGGGCTCGGCCTCTTGCACTTCATCGGCCACGTCGGCCGCTTCGAGACCGAGTTCTTCATCCGCCGCCACGTGTTCCCCGGCGGCTGGATTCCGAGCCTCGCGGAAACGATCGAGGCGATGGAGCGCGCGGGCCTCGAGGTGGTGGACGTCGAGAACCTGCGCCGCCACTACGCGCTCACGCTCGACGCGTGGGCCGAGCGCTTCGAGCGGAACTGGGACAGGATCCACGCGCTCGATCCGCGGAAATTCGACGAGCGCTTCCGCCGCGTGTGGCGCGCCTATCTCTTCGGCTGCGCGGAGATGTTCCGCTCGCCCCATGGCCACACGCACCTCTTCCAGATCGTGTTCTCCAAGGGAATGGTCTCCCGCGAGAGCTACCCCATGTCGCGCGCGCACCTCTACGCACCGATGAAGGAAGCGGGCGCGGAGTTCGCGGCGATGCACGCGCGCGAGGCGGGACGGCGCGCCCAGGAATGAACGCCGCCCTCGACGCGCATGCGCTGAAGCGCGAGGCGCTCTCGCGCGCGATGCGCGAGGGCGCGGGCCCGATCGGGCTCGCCAAGGAAACCTCCAACCTCTTTCGCGACCGGGAGCAGGCCGCGCGCCGGCGCCTCGACGTGCGCGCCATGTCCGAGGTGCTCTCGGTCGACGCGCGCGCCGGACGCGTGGAATGCGAGGGCATGGCGACCTACGAGGCGCTGGTCGATGCGTGCCTCCCCCACGGCGTGATGCCCGCGGTGGTGCCGCAGCTCAAGACGATCACCCTCGGCGGCGCGGTGGCGGGCATCGGCATCGAGGCCACCTCCCACCGCCACGGGCTGGTGCACGAGGCCGTCGAGGAGATCGAGGTCCTCACCGGCGACGGGCGCATCCTCGCCTGCACGCGCGACAACGAGTACGCCGACCTCTTCTTCGGCTTTCCCAATTCCTATGGCACGCTCGGGTACGCGCTGCGCGTCGCCGCGCGCACCGCGCCGGTGAAGCCTTTCGTGCACGTGCGGCATCTGCCGTTCACCGATGCGAACGCGTTCTTCGCCGCGGTGGGCGGGCACTGCGCGGACGACGAGGCCGATTTCATCGACGGCACGATCTTCGCGCCGGACCGCATGTACCTCTCGCTCGCGCGCTTCGTGGACGAGGCGCCGGCGACCAGCGACTACACCGGCGTCGAAGCGATCTACTACCGCTCCATCGAGCAGAAGCGCGAAGACTGGCTCACCGCGAAGGATTACATCTGGCGCTGGGATACCGACTGGTTCTGGTGCTCGAAGAACGTGTACGCGCAGAACCCGCTCGTGCGCCGCCTCTACGGGCGCGAGCGCCTCGGCTCGCGCACCTACTCGAAGATCATGCGCTGGAATAGCCGCGTGGGGCTCACCCGTGCGATCGATCGCATGCGCGGCGTGCACGGCGAATCCGTGATCCAGGATGTGGACATTCCCGTGGAGCACGCAGCCGGGTTCCTCGCGTTCCTCGCGCGCGAGGTGGGCATCTGGCCGGTATGGATGTGCCCGATCGGCCCGCGCGAGGACGCGGCGCGCTGGTCGCTCTACCCGATGGAGCGGCGCCTCTACGTGAACTTCGGCTTCTGGGACGTGGTGCGCACGCGGGAAGCCCGCGAGCCTGGCCATTGCAACCGCGCCATCGAGCGCGAGGTGGCGCGCCTGGCCGGCATCAAGTCGCTCTACTCCGAGAGCTTCTATCCGCGCGAGGAGTTCGACGCGCGCTACGGCGGCGAGGCGTACGCCGCCCTCAAGGCCAGGTACGATCCGCGGGGATCGTTCCCGACGCTCTACGAGAAGTGCGTGCTCCGCCGGTAGAAAAGGGGAAGTCCCCCTTTGTTCAAGCCGCCGCGGTGTTGCCCGCGATGGTGCGCGATTCCTCGCTGGTGAGGTTGGGGCCTTCGAGCGTCACGCGCGAT
>JAICTR010000100.1 GCA_025936275.1 Burkholderiales bacterium | reverse complement strand
CGGGAAGGGCGGCAGGTCCACGTCGATCACGCGCTGGAACAGGTGGCGCACGAGGCCTTCCATGATGTCCTGGATCTCGCGCTCGGTGAGGAACGAAGTCTCGATGTCGATCTGCGTGAATTCCGGCTGGCGGTCGGCGCGCAGGTCCTCGTCGCGGAAGCACTTCACGATCTGGTAGTAGCGGTCAAAGCCCGAGACCATGAGCAGCTGCTTGAAGAGCTGCGGCGACTGGGGCAACGCGTAGAACTGCCCGTCGTGCAGGCGCGAGGGCACCAGGAACTCGCGCGCCCCTTCCGGCGTGGACTTGTAGAGCACCGGCGTCTCCACCTCGATGAAGCCGTGCCCATCGAGGTAGCCGCGCACCTCGCGCGCCGCGGCGTGGCGCATGCGCAGCGCCTTCTGCATCGGCTCGCGGCGCAGGTCGAGGTAGCGATACTTGAGGCGCACCTCCTCGGAGAGCCGTTCCTCGTCCATGGTGAAGGGCGGCGTCACCGAGGGATTGAGGATCTCGAGCTCGTGCGCGAGCACCTCGACCTCGCCGCTGCGCAGGCTGGGATTCACCGTGCCCTCGGGACGGCGGCGCACCAGGCCCTTCACGCGCAGCACGAACTCGCTGCGCACGCGATCGGCGATGGCGAAGGTCTCGGGTCGATCGGGATCGCAGACGACCTGCACCAGGCCCTCGCGGTCGCGCAGGTCGATGAAGATCACGCCGCCGTGGTCGCGCCGGCGGTGCGCCCAGCCGAAGAGGGTGACCGTTTGCCCGAGGTATCGGGCGTCGATGTTGCCGCAGTAATCGGTTCGCATGCTTTGTGGTTCCCGCGATAGCGGGTCAGTCGTCATTCCCGCGCAGTGGGTCATTCCCGCGTACGCGGGAATCCAATCGTTCGATGGGTCCCCGTCGCCCCGGGGGGACGACGGCCCTTGCTGGTTGCGCCGGGCCGTCGCCTACATTCTCGGCGACGGCAGCGGATTGGGGTCGGTCCCGGAGGGGAGCCTCTCGGGCCGCGGCGGATGGAAAGGCTCGGCGACGCCCATCGAGATGATGTACTTGAGCGCGTCATCCACCGACATCTCGAGCGGATGCGTCTCGGCGCGCGGCACGATGAGGAAGAAGCCGGCGGTGATGTTCGGCGTGGTCGGCACGAAGACCGAGACCTGGTCGTCGCCGAGGATTCCCGCGACCTCGTGCTCCGGGGTGCCGGTGACCAGCGCGACGGTCCACGCCCCACCGTGCGGATAGCGCACCAGCACCGCGCGGCGGAACGCCTTGCCCTCGGGGGAGAAAAGCGTGTCGCTGATCTGCTTCACGCCGCCATATATGGAGCGCACGATCGGAATGCGCGACAGGATGGCGTGGCCGAGCGAAAGAAGCTTGCGGCCGAAGAAGTTCGCGGCGAGGGCCCCGGTGGCGAGCACGATCGCCACGGTGAGGATGATGCCGAGCCCCGGCACGTGGAAGCCGAAGAGCGCGTCGCTGCGGTAGCTCGCCGGGAGCAACAGCAGCGACTGGTCCATCATGTCCACCAGGAGCGTGAGGACCCAGAGCGTGATCCCGAGCGGGATCCACACCAGCAGGCCCGCGACGAAATAGCGGCGCAGTGTGCTCATCGGGCTCGTGCGGCGATCGACGGTGCTGCGCGCGAAGCGGGCGGGCGACTCAGTGGCACGCGCAGCCGCCGCCCCCGCAGCCGCCGGATGAGGACTTCTTGTCGCCCGCGGCGGGCTTCGCCTCGGATTTCGAGGGCTCGGGCTTGGCGTCCGCCTTCGCCGCCGGCTTGGCGCCGCGGTTCTTGAAGTCGGTGGCGTACCAGCCGCTGCCCTTCAGCTGGAAACCCGCGGCCGAGAGCATCTTCGAGAAGCTGGGCTTTCCGCATTGCGTGCAGACGGTGAGCGGCGCATCGCCCACCTTCTGCAGGAATTCCTGCTGGTGGCCGCAGCTTTCGCACCGGTACTCGTAAATCGGCATGGTGTCTCCCGGATCTGGATTCGCATTTTAACAGAGCGACTTGGCGCTCTTGTGCGGCGCGTCATGGCGCGGCGCACCCTGCCGGAAAAATGGGGGCGTGGCGGCCGGCGCTCAAGGGGGGCCGGCGGCCCGGCGGCGGTTGGCGATCACCCCGCCGCCCGCGAGCGCGGTCGCCATCGCCCAGAAGACGGGCAGCATGCCGACCGCCTCGCCGGCGCCGCCGAAGGCGAGCGGCAGGAACGTGCTGCTCGCCGCGAGCACCAGCGAGCGCATGCCGACCGCCTCGGCGCCGCGTCCGCGCGGCGCGGTGGCGTAGAGCAGCGCGAGGATCGAGGGCTGCGTCGCCCCGAGGCCGAGTCCGAGGAGGAACGCGATCGCCGCGAGGAGCGGCACCGTGCGCACCATGGGAAAGCAGGCGTAGGCGAGGCACGCGATGGCGAAGGTCGCGGTGATGAGCGTCCATTCGCGCAGATGGCGCGAGATCCAAGGCAATGCCACGCGCACCACGAAGGTGGCCGCCGCGAAGCTGGCGAGGATGAGGCCGATGGTGGTGGCGCGCAGGTGGATCGCGTTGCCGTACACGGGCACCGCGAAGGCGAAGAGATCCCAAGCGCTCGCGAGGAGGCCCGTCACCACGAACACGCGGCGCAGCTCGGGATTGGCGAAGAGCTCGAGCGCGCTCGCCGACGCCCCCTCGCGCGAGCGGTGCGGCGAGTGCCGGAAGTGGCCGCGCCGGTTCACGAGCAAGGCGAGGCTCGCGAGCGCGAAGAGCGACATGATCACGAACGCGCCGCGATGGCCGATGCTGTCGATCGCGAAGCCGGCGGTGGTCGGCCCGAGGAAGTTCGAGATCGAGAAGCCGAGCGAGAGCCAGCCGAAGTCGTCGCGGCGGCTCGACTCGGTCCCGGCCTCTCCCACCGCGTGCTGGATGGAGATGTGGAAGAGCATGAATCCGAGCCCCGATCCCGCGGCGGCGACGTAGAGCGCGGGCGTGTAGGGGAAGACGCCGGGAATCGAGACCGAGAGGCCGAGGAGCGCCACGCCGGCGAGGATCGGGTAGCGCACCCCGATGCGGTCGGCGAGCCGCCCGGCGGGCACCGCGAACAACATCGGCAGCGCGGCGATGAGCGAGAGCAGCACGCCCACGGTGAGCGGCGTCGCGCCGCGCGAGAGCGCGGTGAGCGAGATGGCGAGGCGCGAGCCGTTGAAGGCGGTATGGGTGAGGACGGTCGCGGCGACGACGAGCGCGATCGGCAAGGCCGTGCCGCCGCGCGCGCTCAGGACGGCCGGTGCGACTCGAGCGCGGCGATGCGCTCCTCGATCGGCGGATGGCTCGCGAAAAGCCCGAGGAAGGCGTGGCCCTCGGCGATGCCGAACGCCTGCAGCGCCTGGGGCAACGCGCCCTGCTCGAGCCCGCCCAGGCGGCGCAGCGCGCCGATCATCGGGCGCGGCGTGCCGAGGAGCGTCGCCGAGCCTGCATCGGCGCGGAATTCGCGCCAGCGCGAGAACCACGCGACGATGATCGAGGCGGCGATGCCGAAGAGGATCTCGCACGCGATCACGGTGACGTAGTAGCCCATGCCGAGCCCCCGCTCGGTGCGGAACACGGCGCGGTCGACGAAGTAGCCCACCACGCGCGCAAGGAACACCACGAACGTGTTCACCGTGCCCTGGATGAGCGCGAGCGTCACCATGTCCCCGTTGCCCACGTGCGAGATCTCGTGGCCGAGGACGGCTTCCACCTCGTCGCGCGTCATCGACTGGAGGAGTCCCGTGGAGACCGCGACGAGCGACGAATCCTTGAAGGCGCCGGTCGCGAACGCGTTGGGGGCGCCCTCGTACACCGCGACTTCCGGCATGCCGATGCCCGCCTTGTCGGCGAGCCGCCGAACGGTCTCCACCAGCCAGCGCTCGTCGGCGCCCTGCGGCTCCTGGATGACTCGCGCGCCGGTGCTCCACTTGGCCATCGTCTTGCTGAGCAGGAGCGAGATGAACGATCCGGCGAAGCCCACGATCACCGAGAAGATCGCGAGCGCCTGCACGTTGAGGCCGCTCCCGGCGAGGTAGCGGTTCACGCCCAGGATCGAGAGCGTGATGGAGAGCACCAGCCCCACGGCGAGGTTGGTGGCGAGGAAGAGGACGATGCGCTTCATGGTCGGATGCCCGCGGTTCGCGAAAACGTTTCCAACGTTTGCCCCCTCTCCCTTGGGAGAGGGTTGGGGAGAGGGTCCCCGCGCGTCATATGGGGATGAGCCCCCATTTCAAAAGGGGATGTCGTCCTCGAAATCGTCGAACTTCCCGCCGGCCGCCTTCGCCGCGGGCTTCGAAGCCGCGGGCCGCGAGGCGCCCTCGCCGCGATCCGCATCGCGCTCCGGGGCGCCGCCGCCCATGCCCTGGCGGGAGCCCAGCATCTGCATCTGGTTGGCGATGATCTCGGTGGTGTAGCGCTTCACGCCGTCCTTTTCCCACTCGCGGGTCTGCAGGCGGCCCTCGACGTACACCTGGCTGCCCTTCTTGAGGTACTCGCCGGCGATCTCCGCGAGCTTGCCGAAGAAGGCGACGCGGTGCCACTCCGTCTTCTCCTGCTTCTCGCCGTTCTTGTCCTTCCATTGCTCCGTGGTCGCGACCGAGATGTTGGTGATCGCGCCGCCGTCGGGCATGTAGCGCGTCTCGGGGTCGCGCCCGAGGTTGCCGACGAGGATCACCTTGTTGACCGATGCCATGACACTTCTCCCTTTCGTGAGGCGGGTTGTGCGCCGTCAATGCCCCGCGACGCCGGAGGCGGCCGGGACGAAATCGCCCATGTTCCATGCGACACCGAGCCATGCGAGCAGCAGCACGAGGCACGCGCCGAGCGTGGCGACGAAGCCGAAGTGCTGCGCGATGGCGCCGCCGGCGGCCGAGCCGACGAACGTGCCGAGGAACTGTACGCTGGAATAGACCCCGGTGGCGGCCCCGCGCGCATCGCGCGGCGCGGCCCGCGACACCAGCGCCGGCAGCTTCGCTTCCAGAACGTTGAAGCCCCCGAAGACGATGACCAGCGCGACCGCGATGCCGGCCACGCTTTCCAGCGACGCGGCGAGCACCGCGATGCCCAGCGTGAGGACGCCGATGGCGCCGAGGAGCACGGGGCGCTCGCGACGGAAGGTGCGCGCGCCGAGCGCCGGCATCACCAGCACCAGGCCGCCGGCCATCGCGCCGAGGTAGATCCACCAGTGGTGCGGCAGCGGCAGGCCCGCGCGCACCAGCGCGACGGGGGCGACGACGAACATGGCCATGAGCACCGCGTGCAGCACGAAGATGCCGAAGTCCAGGCGGATCAGCTCCGGCACGCGCAGCACCTGCGAGAAGGCGGGCGCCCGGGGGGCGCTGCGCACGGCCGGCGCGTCGGGCACCACCCAGCGCGTGACGGCGATCGCGGCGAGGGCGAGGGCGCCGGTGACGGCGAAGATGCCGTGCAGGCCGATCCACTGCTCGAGCGACGGCGCGGCGACGAACGACACCATGAAGGCGGCGCCGATGGTCGAGCCGATGATCGCCATCGCCTTGCTGCGCTGGGTCTCGCGGGTGAGGTCCGCCGCGAACGCGATCGCTACGCCCGAGACCGCGCCCACGCCCTGCAGCGTGCGCCCGGCGATCATGCCGAGCGGCGTGGTGCTGAGCGCGCAGGCGAAGCTGCCGGCGGCCATCGCGGCGAGGCCGAAGTAGAGCAGCGCCTTGCGCCCGTGGCGGTCGGAGAGGCGGCCCATCGGGATCTGCAGGATCGCCTGCACCAGGCCGTAGACGCCGATCGCGATGCCGGCGAGCTGCAGGTTCCAGCCCGGCTGCGACTGCGTCCAGGGCGTGAAGACCGGCAGGATGATGAACATCCCCAGCATGCGCAGGCCGAAGATCGAGGCGAGCGAAAGGCTCGCGCGCAGCTCGCGGGGGTTCATGCGGGCCGCGGAATTCACCGGAATGGGGGGCGTGGAGCGGGAAAGGGGGCTCAGGTATATTAGCAGATCGCTCCATGGAAACGATTCGCATCCGAGGCGCGCGCACGCACAACCTGAGGAACGTCAGCCTCGACATTCCGCGCGACCGCCTTGTCGTCATCACCGGCCTCTCCGGCTCGGGCAAATCTTCCCTCGCCTTCGACACGCTCTACGCCGAAGGGCAGCGCCGCTACGTGGAATCGCTCTCGGCGTACGCGCGCCAGTTCCTGCAGCTCATGGAGAAGCCCGACGTGGACCTCATCGAGGGGCTGTCGCCCGCGATCGCGATCGAGCAGAAGGCGGCTTCGCACAACCCGCGCTCCACGGTCGGCACCGTCACCGAGATCCACGACTACATGCGGCTCCTCTTCGCGCGCGTGGGCGATCCGTACTGCCCCGAGCACCAGGTGAAGCTCGCCTCGCAGAGCGTGTCGCAGATGGTCGACCACGTGCTCGCGCTCGCCGAGGGCACGCGCGTGATGATCCTCGCGCCGCTGGTGGTGGGCCGCAAGGGCGAGCAGGCGGAGCTCTTCGACGAGCTGCGCGCGCAGGGTTTCGTGCGGCTGCGCATCGACGGCGAGGTCCACGAGATCGATCGCCTCCCCAAGCTCGACCGCAACCGCAAGCACACGGTGGAGATCGTGATCGACCGCGTGAAGATCGAGCGCGACGCGGCGCGCGCCGCCGGCCTCAAGCAACGGCTCGCCGAGTCGTTCGAGACGGCGCTGCGCCACGCCGATGGCCGCGCCGTCGCCGCCGAGGTGGACACCGGCGCCGAGCACCTCTTCTCGGCGCGCTTCGCGTGCCCGATCTGCAGCTACTCGATTCCCGAGCTCGAGCCGCGGCTCTTCTCGTTCAACAACCCGATGGGTGCCTGCCCGCGCTGCGACGGGCTGGGCGAGATCACGTTCTTCGATCCGAAGCGGGTGGTGGCCTTTCCGCACCTCTCGCTCGCCGGCGGTGCCATCCGCGGCTGGGACCGGCGCAACCAGTTCTACTTCGCGATGCTCGCCTCGCTCGCGCAGCACTACGGCTTCGACGTCGAGGCGCCGTTCGAGTCGCTGCCGGAGCGCGCGCGGCAGGTGGTGCTGGAAGGCTCGGGCGAGGAGAAGATCGCGTTCCGCTATCCCGGCGAGAAGGGCCGACCCACGGTGAAGGAGCACGCCTTCGAGGGCATCGTCCCGAGCCTCGAGCGGCGCCACCGCGAGACGGAATCCGTGGCGGTGAAGGAGGAGCTCGCCAAGTACCTCAACACGCGCGCCTGCCCCGAGTGCGGCGGAACGCGCCTGCGCGTGGAGGCGAGGAACGTGCGCGTCGCGGAGCGCACCATCCACGAGCTCTCGTCGCTTCCGCTGGGCGAGGCGCAGCCGTTCTTCGGCAAGCTCGAGCTCGAGGGCAGCCGCCAGGCGATCGCGGAGAAGATCGTGCGCGAGATCGCCAACCGCATGCAGTTCCTGATCAACGTCGGGCTCGACTACCTCTCGCTCACGCGCTCCGCGGATACGCTCTCCGGAGGCGAGGCGCAGAGGATCCGCCTCGCGAGCCAGATCGGCTCCGGGTTGACCGGCGTGATGTACGTGCTGGACGAGCCTTCCATCGGGCTGCACCAGCGCGACAACGAGCGGCTCATCGGCACGCTGAAGAGCCTGCGCGACCTCGGCAACTCGGTGATCGTGGTGGAGCACGACGAGGAGGCGATCCTCGCCGCCGACCACGTGATCGACATGGGGCCCGGCGCCGGCGTGCACGGCGGCGAGATCGTGGCGAGCGGCACGCCGGCGGAGATCCTGCGCAACGCCACCTCGCTCACCGGGCAGTACCTCTCCGGGCGCAAGTCGATCGCGCTTCCGCAGCGGCGCCGCAAGCCCGACCCGCGCAAGCACCTGCGCATCGTCGGCGCGCGCGGCAACAACCTGAAGGACGTGGCGGTGGACATCCCGGTCGGCCTCTTCGTGGCGATCACCGGCGTCTCCGGCTCCGGCAAATCCACGCTCATCAACGACACGCTGTACAACGCGGTGGCGCACCACCTGTACGGCTCGACCGCCGAGCCCGCCGAGCACGAGGCGATCGAGGGGCTCGACCATTTCGACAAGGTGATCAACGTCGACCAGAGCCCGATCGGGCGCACGCCGCGCTCGAATCCCGCGACCTACACCGGGCTCTTCACGCCGATACGGGACTTGTTCGCCGGCGTGCCGGAGTCGCGCGCGCGCGGCTATGGGCCGGGGCGCTGCTCGTTCAACGTGAAGGGCGGGCGCTGCGAGGCGTGCCAGGGCGACGGCCTGATCAAGGTCGAGATGCACTTCCTGCCCGACATCTACGTGCCTTGCGACGTCTGCCACGGCAAGCGCTACAACCGCGAGACGCTCGAGAT
>JAICTR010000541.1 GCA_025936275.1 Burkholderiales bacterium | reverse complement strand
TGACGGGAAGCCGGAACCGCCGCGGTCCCGCGCTGCCCGGGTTCACGTAGAGCACGCCTTCCTCCTCGAGGATGCGCGGGACGTGCGAGTGCCCCGAGACGACCACGCGCACGCCGCGCGGAGGCCGGCGCAACATCCCGAGATCGTGGATCACGTGGATGCGCACGCCGCCGAGCTCGATGGTGCGCGCCTCCGGGATCCCGCGCGCCCAGGCGCCGGTGTCGTTGTTGCCCCGCACCGCGGTGAGCGGCGCGATCGCCGCGAGCGCGCCGAGGATCGCGGGATCGCCGATGTCGCCCGCATGAATGATGTGGTCGCTGCCGGCGAGCGCCTCGATCGCTTCCGGGCGAAGGAGGCCGTGCGTGTCGGAGACGAGGCCGACGACGAGGGACGCTTCGCTCAAGCGAGGAGCGCCACCGGCCCCGGGAGCGCGTTCGCCGTCACGCCGTCGCCTCCCGCGGCGTCCACATGAGGTCGGTCACGCCCGGGTCGATGCCGCGCTGCGAGAGGAGCGTCGTGAGCTGGCCGCGATGGTGCGCCTGGTGGTTGAAGAAGTGAGCGACGGCGAGGCGCATGGGGAGGGTGCGCGGCGCGGGGTTGACGACGCTGGTATAGGCGAGCTCCGAATCGAGCGTGCGCTCGTCGAGCGAGGCCGCCCAGCGCTCGATCTCCGCGTCGAGCTTCGCGCGCTCCGCCGAGAGCTGCGCGAAATCCGAATGCAGCTCCTGGTCCAGCGACTTCACGCGGAACGGCCGGCCGGTGAAGCGTCCCATCCAGATGCGATCGGCGAGCAGCAGGTGGTTCAACGTGCCGTGGATCGACTTGAAGAACGCGCGCACGTCCTCCTTGCGCTCGGCGTCGGTCAACCGCGCGCAGCATTCGTAGAGCCGCTCGTTCATCCAGCGGTTGTAGCGCGCCATGGTGCGGAACTGCTCGACGGCATTCATTTCGGCGCGCGTCCCATCGCGTAGAACTCGTCGTTGGGCCGCATGTCGGTGAGGTTCGCCATGCGGTTGGAGAGCGCGAAGAAGGCGGCGATGGCGCCGATGTCCCACGCGTCCTCCTCGCCGAAGCCGTGCCGCGCGAGGGCCGCGAAATCGCCCTCGCCGATGCGCTCGGCGTCGCGCGAGACCTTCATCGCGAAATCGAGCATCGCCTTCTGGCGCGGCGTGATGTCGGCCTTGCGGTAGTTGGTCGCCACCTGGTCGGCGACGAGCGCGTTCTTCGCACGGATGCGCAGGATCGCTCCGTGCGCGACCACGCAATACAGGCACTGGTTCGCGCCAGAAGTGGCGACGACGATCATCTCGCGCTCGGCCTTGCTGAGACCGCCCGGCTTTTCCATCAGCGCATCGTGATACGCGAAGAAGGCGCGGAACTCGTCGGGCCGGTGCGCGAGCGCGAGGAACACGTTCGGCACGAAGCCCGCCTTCTCCTGCACGGCGAGGATGCGCGCGCGGATGTCTTCGGGAAGCTCGGCGAGCTCGGGAACCGGATAACGGCTGATGGG
>JAICTR010000512.1 GCA_025936275.1 Burkholderiales bacterium | reverse complement strand
CCTCGCGGGCGACGAGCTGCTGCGCCGCCTCGCGCCCGTGCTGCAATCGAGCCTGCGCGAAGGCGAGATGCTCGCGCGCATCGGCGGCGACGAGTTCGCGGTGCTGCTGGAGAACTGCAGCGCCGAGTTCGCGCAGTCCGCGGCCACGCAATTGCGCGACGCCGTGCAGGCGTGGCAGTTCGAATGGGACGAGAAGGCGTTCCAGGTCGGCGTGAGCGTGGGCGTGGTCGCGATCACCAAGCTCTCGCCGAGCCTCTCGGCGGTGCTCTCCGAAGCGGACACCGCCTGCTTCACCGCGAAGGAGCAGGGCAGGAACCGCGTCTTCGCCTTCCACGACGCGAGCACCTCGCAGTACATGCGCCAGACGAGCCGCGGGTGGCTGAAGCGCATCAACGACGCGCTCTCCGAGGGCGCCTTCACGCTGCTCTACCAGCCGATCGTGCCGATCGAGATGCCGCGCTCCCTCGCGCGCCCGCGCGTCGAAGCGCTGCTCCGGATGAGCGAGACCGGCGGCGAGCTGATCCTGCCGATGTCCTTCATCCCGGTCGCCGAGCGCTACGACCTGATGCGCACCATCGACCGCTGGGTGATCGAGCGCGCGTTCTCCGACTACCGGCGCCTCTCGCGCATGCGCGACGATCCCGCGCCGGCGGAATTCTCGGTGAACCTCTCCGGCCATACGCTCTCGAGCCCCGACTTCGCCGACTTCATGCAGGAGAAGTTCGCGCAGCACGGCGTGCCGCCGCAGTGCCTGTACTTCGAGATCACCGAGACCGCGGCGATCGCGAACGTGGAGCGCGCGCGCGGCCTCATCGAGACGCTGCGCGGCATGGGTGTCCGCTTCCTGCTCGACGACTTCGGCAGCGGGCTGTCCTCGTTCAACTACCTCAAGCATTTCCCGGTGGACGGCATCAAGGTCGACGGCCTGTTCGTGAAGGGAGTCGCCAAGAACTACCTCGATTACGCGCTGGTGGAATCGATCCAGAAGATCGGCGTGAGCCTGGGCCTGCAGACCATCGCCGAGTACGTCGAGAACGAGGAGATCGCGAGGAAGCTCGTGCAGATCGGCATCACGCTCGGGCAGGGCTACTACCTCGCGCCGCCGCGCGCCTGGGAGGCGCTCTTCGAGGCGTGAAAGGGCGTTCGCGCGCCCCGGCGGTTCGACCCGTGCACGAAGCGGCTGCTATAATCGACGGCTGCATCCCTGCAGAACCGCAGAACATCCCCGCATCCGAGAGAACGTCATGCCCGCACTTCGCATCCTCGCCGCGGTGGCGCTCGCCGGCGCCGCGCTCACCGCTTCCGCCGCGGAGAACAACCACGTCACGCTGCAGAACAAGCTCGCCCAGTGCCAGGGCTGCCATGGCATCGAGGGCTGGAAGACCGGCTATCCCGAGGTCTACCACGTGCCCCGGCTCGGCGGCCAGAAGGCCGCGTACATCGTGAACGCGCTCAAGGAATACAGGACCGGCGCGCGCGACTTCGGCACCATGCACGCGATGGCGATGGACCTCACCGACGAGGACATGAAGCAGCTGGGCGATTACTTCGCCGGTCAGGGCGGCAAGTCCGCCGAGAACCAGCCGGCCGCGGGAGGCAAGTGATGAAGCCCGCGATGCTGAAGGTCCTCGCCGCCGCCGCGCTCTGCGCCGCGCTCCCCGCGTTCGCGGCCTCGGGCAACGCCGAGGCGGGCGCCAAGAAATCCGTGCCGTGCCAGGCGTGCCACGGGCCGAAGGGCATCAGCGTGAGCCCCGAGTTCCCGAACCTCGCCGGCCAGCACGCCGATT
>JAICTR010000282.1 GCA_025936275.1 Burkholderiales bacterium | reverse complement strand
GCGATGCTCTTCGACGAGCCCACCTCCGCGCTCGACCCGGAGATGATCAACGAGGTGCTCGACGTGATGGTGGAGCTCGCGCGCGAAGGCATGACGATGATGGTCGTCACGCACGAGATGGGCTTCGCGCGCAAGGTCGCGCACCGCGTCGTGTTCATGGATCGCGGGCAGATCGTCGAGGACCTTCCCAAGGAGGAATTCTTCGGCAAGCCGCGCAGCGAGCGGGCGCAGCTCTTCCTGTCGAAAATCCTCCACCACTGATGTGACGCGCGCCACAGCCTGCCGCAGCCTGTTCCGGCCCGCGATTTGCCCCCGCCGCTCAACGGAAATCATTGACGAAGCGGCATTTTTTGGGGAGACTTGCCCTCCATGAATCGCCTCACGGCCATCGGCCTCGCCTCGCTCGTCGCCTACGGGCTGCTGATCGCGACCAAGTACACCTCGGTCGTATCGGCCACGCGGCCGGAAACGGCGTCGCCCGCGCGCCTCGCCGCGGCCACGCCGAGCGACGTGGAGCAGCCGGTCGTCGTGAATCCCGAGCCGATGCCGCGCCGCGTGCCGTTCGCCGCGCCCTCCGCGGTGCGCCTGCCGGAGCCGCCGCGCGCCTCGGCGATCGCGATCGAATTCCGCCAGGCGCGCGACCTCAAGGCATTTGCCGACGGGCTCCTCGCGCGCAAGGCGACGCTCACCGCGGACGAGCGCTATCACCTCGCCAAGGCGCTCGAGGAGTGCCAGTTCGCGACCTCGCTCACCGAAGACATCGCGGCGTACGCGGCGAAGCAGCGCCGCCAGTTCCTCGCCGGCCTGCCGATCAACGACCCGAACAACGCCAAGCGCATCGCCGCGTACGAGGCGGTGGACAACACGCAGCGCTGCGCGCGCTTCCAGGGCGCCAAGATCTCGCAGAAGGACATCGACGACCTGCTGCAGCAGGCCGCCCAGGAAGGCGACGTGCGCGCGCAGGCGCGCATGCTGGTCGCCGAGCTCAACACCAAGAACCAGCAGGGCCAGCACTCGAGCGATCCGGCGCCGGCGGGCGCGGTGCGTCCGGACGACCTGTCGCGCATCATCGGGCTGCTGCAGTCGCGCGACCCCGAGGCGATGATGATCGTCGGCCAGTTCCTCGCGCAGTCGAGCGTCGCGAGCCAGCTTCGCATCGGGCCGAACGGCGAGGTGCCGGAGCCCTCCGCGTTCCTGGGCGCCTTCTCGCTGGTCGCCTGCGACCTCGGGCCCGATTGCACGTCGTTGAGCCGCGAGCCGCAGCTCGCCTGCGCGTACGGCGGGTACTGCAACTCGACCAGCTTCGAGGAGCTCTACCAGAACTTCCTCGCCTCTCCCTGGGCGTACGCCCAGGCGGTGCGCTATCGCGGCATCATCCATACCGCGATCAACACGCAGGACTGGTCGCTCATCGGCCTGCAGCCGCCGTCCACGGACAAGCGCCGCACCGCGGCGATCCAGTAGCGCCCCGATGACCGCGTGGTGCTCGCGTGCCGCGAACGGCGCGTGGATCCTGCGCGTGCATGCGCAACCGGGCGCACGCCGCACCGAGGCGGCCGGCGAGCACGGCGGCGCCCTGAAGATCCGCGTGCGCGAGCCCGCGCTCGAGGGCCGCGCGAACGAGGCGCTCGCCCGCTTCATCGCCGAGGCGCTCGGTGTCGCTCGCTCCAGCGTGACGCTGCTCTCCGGGGAGACCTCGCGCGAAAAGCGCTTCCGGGTCGACGAACCGCGCGCCGATCCCTCGCGGCTCGGCTAGGCCATCAACACGCGCAGGTGCTCGACCACGCAGCGCCCGAGCGCCTCGGTGTTGTAGCCGCCCTCGAGGGTGGAGACGACGCGCCCTTGCGCATCCCGCTCCGCGACTTCGACCAGCCGCTCGGTGACCCAGCGGTAATCCTCGTCGTCGAGCTTGAGGTAGGCGAGCGGATCGTCGCGATGCGCGTCGAAGCCCGCGGAGACGAACACGAGCTGCGGACGATACCGCTCGAGCGCCGGCATCCAGAAGCGCTCGACCGCCGCACGGAAGCCGCGCCCATCGGTCATCGCCGGCAACGGCACGTTGACGATGTGCTCGTTGCCGGAATCGGCGCCGGAGTACGGATAGTAGGGATGCTGGAATGTGGAGCAGAGCATCACGCGCGGATCGTCGTGGAACGCGTCCTCGGTGCCGTTGCCGTGGTGCACGTCGAAATCGAGCACCGCGACGCGCTCCAGACCATGGGCCTCGAGCGCATGGGCCGCGCCGATCGCCACGTTGTTGAAGATGCAGAAGCCCATCGGGCGCGCACGCGTCGCGTGGTGGCCCGGCGGGCGCACGGCGCAGAACGCGCGCCGCGCCTCGCCGGCCAGCACCGCGTCGGTCGCCGCGACCACGGCGCCCGCCGCGCGCAGCGCCGCGGAAAGCGACGCGGCGTTCATCGAGGTGTCCGGATCGAGGTAGGCATAGCCGGACTGCGGCGCGGCCTCGAAGATGCCATCGACGTGCTCGCGCTCGTGCACGCGCTCGATCGCCTCGCGGCTCGCGGGCGGCGCCTCGCGCATGTCGAGCGAGGCGGCGAGCCCCGCGGCTTCGATCGCCGCGAGCACGGATTTCAGGCGCTGCGGGGACTCCGGATGCCCGGAGCCCATCTCGTGCCGCACGCAATCGGGATGGGTGAGGAAGACGGTCGCATTGGGCATTGCGGCGGCTTTCAGAATCCCTGCCGGGTGATGCTCTTGCTCCCGGAAAAGGTCGGCAGGCCGAAGCGCGGATCGCTCGAGGCGAGGCCGGGCGGCGGCGCGATCTGGTAGCTGAAGCGGCCGTTCGACGTGCCGTTGAATTCGAAGAGGAAGGTGCCGACCGGCTCGATATCCGTCTTCGCCCCGCCCTGCGTGAACGGGTTGCCGTTGGTGACGTACGCGGTGCCCTGGATCGACGTGGGCGAGAGCCACGTGCCGCCGGGCATCACGATCCACAGCGGCTTTGAGCGCCCGGGCTGCGCCGGATCGGCCTCGCGCGGATCGTACGTGAACCAGACGGCGAAGACCTGGTTCGAGCCGGCGTGCTGGGCGAAGCTCACGCCCCAGCCCGATTCGCTCGGCAGGTACCAGAGGTCGGTGTAGTCGGTGGCCGGCGACACCTGCGCCGCGGCGGGCAGCGCTAAGGCGGTGAGCGCGGCGGCGATGAATCGTCGCATCTGCAGACCTCGATGGGCGCGAAACGGCGCCGTTGCAACTATTGTGCTCGAACCCGCTTCCAAGGTGAACGCACCGGGAGAAGCGACGAGCCCGTGCTATCCTCGCTTCCGCATAACGCATTCGACCGCAAACCGCTGACAAGGCTTCCGTTTTCATGCTCCTCGACGCGCGCAGCCGCGTATCGGCCAACCCGACGGATGCGGTAGTCGCCGCCGCCGGCCAGGTCATCCTCGGCAAGGAGCGCCAGATCCGGCTCGCGATCGCCTGCATCCTCGCGCGCGGCCACCTCCTGATCGAAGACGTGCCGGGCGTGGGCAAGACCACGCTGTCTCATGCGCTCGCGAAGCTCCTGGGGCTCGAGTACCAGCGCATCCAGTTCACGTCGGACCTGCTGCCCGCGGACATCATCGGCGTCTCGGTGTTCGACCGCACCACGTCCACGTTCCGCTTCCACCCCGGGCCGATCTTCGCGCACGTGATCCTCGCCGACGAGATCAACCGCGCGAGCCCCAAGGCGCAGAGCGCGCTGCTCGAGGCGATGGAGGAGCACCAGGTCACGGCGGAGGGCGCGACGCGGCCGCTGCCCGAGCCCTTCTTCGTCATCGCCACGCAGAACCCGCTGCACCAGGTCGGCACCTTCCCGCTGCCCGAGTCGCAGCTCGACCGCTTCCTCATGCGCATCAGCCTCGGCTACCCCGATGCCAAGGCGGAGCGCGAGCTGCTGCGCGGCGCCGATCGCCGCGACCTCATCGCGCACCTGCAGCCCGCGATCACGCCCGCGCAGCTGAAGGAGCTGCAGGAGACCGCGCGCGCGATGCAGGTCTCGGATGCGCTGCTCGACTACGTGCAGGCGCTCATCAACCATACGCGCCACTCGCCGCGCTTCACGCAGGGCCTCTCGCCGCGCGCCGGCGTGGCGATCCTGCGCGCGGCGCAGGCCTGGGCGCTCCTCGAGGGGCGCCACCAGGTGCTGCCCGAGGACGTGCAGGCGACGCTTCCCGCGGTCGTCGGGCACCGCCTGCACGGCAACGCCGACGCGGTGAAGAGCGGCTTCGATCCCTCGCGCGAGCTGGTGGGCGCCGTCCCGATTCCCTGACGCGGGC
>JAICTR010000192.1 GCA_025936275.1 Burkholderiales bacterium | reverse complement strand
TGCTCCTGCAAATCGGCGCCGCGGTCGCATACCTGTGGGCGTTGTCCTCGCTGCGCGCGGAAACGCCGATCGTCGATGCGCCGTTCGTGGGAGGCGTGCTGCTCGCGATCGCGGGGCTGTGGATCGCGCGGCTCTTCGAGCGACACCGCGAGCGGGTGACGAAAGGCGAATCGGGGCTCGTGCCGTTCGCGTTCCTGTGGGGCGTGGGCTGGTGGCTCTTCGCGGCGTTCAACGAAGTTGATGCGTTCGTGCCGTATCGCATGCGGCTTAACGCGGATATCGCGGTGCTGGCTGGCACCGCACTCGCCTCGTCGCTCCTCGCGTTGCGCCTGCGTTGGAACGTGGCCGCGTGGCCCGCGCTCGCATTGATGCCGGCGCTGGCGCTGTGCCTCGCTTCGGGCGCCGTGTCGCGGCCGCATCCGTTCGGGGACTACGGGTGGCTCGCGTGGATCTTCGCGATCGCCGTGCAGGTGTGGGTGCTGCGGCGAAACGCGGACGAAACGCCGCCGGGATATGGAAGCGTCCTGCACACCGGGACGGTGCTGATCCTCGCGGCGCTCGGCGCGCTCGAGCTCCACTGGCTCGCGGCCGAGTACACCGCGCGCGGGACGGCGTGGTCAGTGGCCGCGGTGATGGTCGTGCCGGCGCTGCTGGTGCTCGCGATCGCCAGCCGCGGGATGGACGATCGCTGGCCGGTCGCCATCGAGCCGCGCGCATACCGTGTGGGAGCGCTCGCGCCGCTCGTCGTGGCGCTCGGCATCTGGGTGATCTTCGCCAACATCACGCACGACGGGCGGAGCGACCCGCTTCCGTACCTGCCGCTCGTCAACGCGCTCGATCTCGGGCACGTGCTCGCGGCGCTTGCATTCGCCTGGGCGTGGCTCGGCGTGCGGCGCCGGCCCAACGAGTTTCCGCGCGGCCTCGCGTCGAGGGAAAGCGGCGTCGTCGTCGCGGCGCTTGCCTTCCTGTGGCTGAACGGGATCCTCCTGCGGAGCATCCACCACTGGGGCTCGGTCCCATATCGCCTCGAGCCGATGATGCGCTCGGTGGTCGTGCAGGCGGCGCTCTCGATCTTCTGGACGGTGCTCGCGCTCGCGCTGATGGTCGCGGCCACGCGCATGGGACGGCGCGGCGTGTGGATGACCGGCGCGGCGCTGATGGGCGTGGTGGTCGTGAAGCTCTTCACGATCGACCTCTCGCACGTGGGCGGCGTGGAGCGCATCGTCTCCTTCATCGGCGTGGGGTTGCTGATGCTGGTGGTCGGCTGGTTCGCGCCGGTGCCGCCGCGGCGCGCGGAGGTGCGGACATGAAATGGCTCGGTGTGATCTTCGCGTGGGCGGCGCTCGGCGCCTGGGCCGAAGAACCGTCGGATTTCTCCGCTTCGGCGCCCGTCACGCCCGCCAATGCCGATGCGCTGCAGCGCTTCACGCTGCCCTTCGCCGCGTATCGCGACACGCGCCGCGACCTCGCCGATATCCGAGTGTTCAACGCGAACGGCGAAACGGTGCCGATCGCTTTAGCCGGCGATCCCGATTCGGTTCGAGAGCCCGCGCGGATCACGCCGCTGCCGATGTTTCCCGTGAGCTCGCTCGTCACGACGCCGGGCGCGAAGGGCACGGAGGTCACGATCCGCATGCAGGACGGCACGCTGGTCGGCGTGCACGGCGGCGGCGGAGCGCCGAAGAAGGCGGTGGTGCCCGTCGCGTATCTGCTCGATGCCAGCGCGCTCGCCGAGCCGCTCGCGGCGCTGGATTTCCATTGGGATGCCGCGCCCGGCGCGGAGGTGGTGCCGATCACGGTCGAGGCGAGCGACGATCTCCAATCGTGGCGCCTCGTGAGCCGCGCGACGCTGTGGCACCTCACGCGCGGAGCGAGCGACGTCGGGCAGGCGCACGCGCGGCTCGTCCCCGCATCGCGCGCGAAGTACTTCCGGGTCACGTGGAGCGCCGCGCCCGGGTTCCGCTTGCAGACCGTGCAGGGCGAATTCGAGGGCAAGGTGCGAAGCGCGCCGCGCGAATCGTTGACGGTCGCGGGCCGCGCGGGGGAGAAGCCGGGCGAGTTCCTGTTCGACCTCGGCGCGCGGTTGCCGGTCGAAGCGGTTCGCATCGTGCCCGCCGATGCGAACTCGATCGCGATCTACGACATCCTCGAGCGCAATCCGCCCGCAAGCGACTGGCATCGCGCCGGCGCGGGCGGGTTCTACCGGCTGCGGCACAACGGGCAGGAGATCGAATCGCAGCCCGTGGAGATCGGCCGGCATTCGGCGCGCGAATGGATGGCGCGCGTGGATTGGAACACGGCCGGCATCTCGAAGACGCCGCCGAAGCTCGAGGCGCAATGGCGCAGCCACCAGGTGGTGTTCGTGGCGCGCGGGCCCGGCCCTTTCCGGCTGGCTTTCGGCGATCGCGACGCGAAGCCCGCGTGGGTGGCCGTGCCCACGCTGATTCCCGGCTACAAGCGCGGCGACGAGCTGAAGCTTGCCGAGGCGACGGTGGGTGAGGTGCAGGGCGGCGCACCGCGCACCTCGATGCTACCCGCGCCGCTTGCGGCCCTCGGCCCGCGCAAGCTCGCGCTGTGGGCGGTGCTGATCCTCGCCGTGGCGGTGCTCGGGTTCATGGCGTGGCGGCTGCACCGGCAGGTGAGGAGCGAATAGCTTCCTCTCCGCCGGGCAAGCGAGCCGGAGCTTTGATTCGGAGCGGCTGAGGCGCGCAGGCTCACCTCTTGAGCTCATCGCGGACTATCGTGGTCGGGACTACGCTGTAGAGGCGGTGACCCTCCGCGGAGGCAGGCAGGCTCACCTGGTGAGCTTTTCCTGCGCTATGGTGGTGGGAAGCACCAGCCATCCGGAGCGATCCATGGAACTGCCTCGAGCGTCCGACGGCGCGCCTCCCACTCATGCAGCTCGTTGACGGCCAGGTCCTCTACTCGGCGGGCGACCTCGTCGGCTTCCTCGAGTGCGAGCACAAGACCACGCTCTCGTTGAAGGACCTGCTCGAGGGACGCCTGCCGCGGGCGGAAGACGATGAATCCGCGAAGCTCGTCCAGGATAAGGGCTACGAGCACGAAGAGCGCTACCTGGAAAGCCTCGAGCGCCAGGGCCTCACGATCGCGCGCATCGAGGGCGAACACGCGTCGCCCGCCGAGCTGGCCGCGCGCACCATCGCCGCGATGCGCGAGGGCCCGGACATCGTCTACCAGGCGGCATTCGTCTCCGCGCCCTTCTACGGACGCGCGGATTTCCTGCGCCGCGTCGAGGAGCCGTCGCGCCTCGGCGGCCACGGCTACGAAGTGCTCGACACGAAGCTCGGCCGCCGTCCGCAAGCGCGCTATCTCGTCCAGCTCGCGCTCTACTCGGCGATGCTCGAGGAGGTGCAGGGATGCGCGCCGCGCATGATGGGCCTCGTACTCGGCGACGGAGAGGAGCGCCGCTTCCCCTACGCGGGCTACTCGCGCTACTTCCGCCAGGTCCGCGAGCAGTTCCTCGCCTTCGTCGGCCGGCCGGCGCGCGAGACGAACCCCGAGCGTTGTGACCACTGCGCCGTTTGCCCGTGGCGCGAGCTTTGCGCGGCGCAGTGGCTGCGCGAAGACCACCTCAACCAGGTGGCCGGCATCGGCCGCAACCAGGTCGAGCGCCTGCGCGAGGCGGGCATCGGCACGATGGCGCAGCTCGCGGCCCTGGCGCCGGAAACGCGCATCGCGAGGCTGCAGCCCGAAACCGTCGCGCGGCTCGCCTCGCAGGCGCGCCTGCAGGCGGACCAGAAGGCGACCGGGCGCAAGTCGCTGGAGCTGCTGCCCATCGATCCCGA
The DNA here is from genome assembly GCA_025936275.1 of Burkholderiales bacterium. GTDB lineage: Bacteria > Pseudomonadota > Gammaproteobacteria > Burkholderiales > Usitatibacteraceae > Usitatibacter. The sequence goes on along the minus strand of JAICTR010000192.1, from coordinate 2,038 downwards.
GGACCGCCGCGGTTTCCTGCGCCTGCCGAAGCCCGATGAAGGCGACGTCTTCTTCGACATGGAAGGCGATCCCTTCGAGCAGGGCGGGCTCGAGTACCTGTTCGGCGTGCGCTATCTCGAGGCCGGAAAGCCGGCGTTCCGCGCCTTCTGGGCGCACGATCGCCACGCGGAGCGCATCGCCTTCGAGCAGTTCGTGGATTTCGTGCAGGAGCGGATGCAGCGCCATCCGGGCATGCACATCTACCACTACGCGCACTACGAGCCCACCGCGTTGAAGCGCCTGATGTCGGTGCACGGCACGCGCGACACCGTGATCGACGACTGGCTGCGGCGCCACAAGATGGTCGACCTCTACAAGGTCGTGCGCGAATCCATCCGGACTTCGGCGCCCGGCTATTCGATCAAGGACATCGAGAAGTTCTACATGCAGGCGCGCGAAGGCGAGGTCACCAACGCCGGCGCCTCGATCGTCTACTACGAGCGCTGGCGCGAGACTCGAGATGCGGCCGAGCTCGAGAAGATTCGCGCCTACAACGAGGACGACTGCCGCTCCACGGAGCTGCTGCGCGACTGGCTGGTCGGCCTGCGTCCCGCGGGCCTTGCGTGGTTCACCGGAACCGAGGGCGATGGCGCGGCCGAGGCGAAGCCGAAGTCGGACCGCATGCTGGAGCACGAGGCCATCATCGCGGGCTTTCGCGAGGCGCTCTTCGACCCGTTGCCGCTGGAGGATGCGCAATGGGACGACGAGCAACGGTTCCGCGCGCTCACCTACTACCTCGTCGATTTCCATCGCCGCGAGGAGAAGCCGCAATGGTGGGAGCTCTTCGCGCGCCAGGAGGCCACCGAGGAAGACCTGGTCGAGGACATCGAATGCCTCGGCGGGCTGCGGCGCACCGGGGAGGCGCCGATCGCCGAGGGGCGGTCGGCGATCCACGCGTTCGCCTATCCGCCGCAGGAGACGAAGCTTCGCGTGGGAAGCGAGGTCTACGACACGGCGAGCGCGAAGCCGCTCGGAGAGATCGTCGCGCTCGACGAGGAGGCGCGCATCGTCCGCATCCGCATCTCGACGCGGAAGAAAGTGCCCGATGCGTTGTCGATCGGGCCCGGCGGGCCAATCCCGTCGGGCAAGCTGCGGCATGCGGTGTGGCGCTTCGCCGATTGCATCGTGCGGGGCGAAGGGCGCTACGCGGCCGCGGAAGCGTTCCTGCGCAAGCGCGCACCCGCGCTCCGCGGAACCGCGCCCGGCGAGCCGATCGGGATCGAAGGCGACGACATCCTCGCCGGCACGACCGCCGCGGTGCTCTCGCTCGAAGGAAGCTATCTCTTCATCCAGGGACCGCCCGGCGCGGGCAAGACCACCACGGGGTCGCACGTGATCCTGCGGCTGCTCCAGGAAGGCAAGCGGGTCGGCGTCGCTTCCAACAGCCACAAGGCGATCAACCACCTGCTGCACGCCGTCGAGGAGCGCGCGCGCGAAGCCGGCGTGCGCATCCGCGGTCTCAAGAAGTCCACGCGCACGGACCCCGAGAGCCTGCTGGACGGCACGATGATCGCGGACGTGATGGACGCGAAGGAGGTCATCGGCTCGGACGCGCCGCTGGTCGGCGGCACCGCATGGCTCTTCGCCGAGCCGGGGCTGGACCAGGCGTTCGATTACCTCTTCGTCGACGAGGCGGGGCAGGTCTCGCTCGCGAACCTCGTCGCCGTCGCCACCGCGGCGAAGAACGTGGTGCTCCTGGGCGACCAGATGCAGCTCGGCCAGCCGATCCAGGGTGTGCATCCGGGCCGCTCGGGCGAATCGACGCTCGAGTACCTGCTCGACGGCATGGCGACGGTGCCGCCGGACCGCGGCATCTTCCTCGGCATGAGCTGGCGCATGCATCCGGACGTGTGCCGCTTCATCTCGGAGGCGGTGTACGACGGCCGGCTCGATCCCGCCCCCGGCAACGAGCGCCAGGCGCTGGTGCTCGATGGATCGGCGCATCCCGCGCTGCAAGCCGCCGGCATCCGCTTCCTGCCGGTCGCGCACGACGGATGC
>JAICTR010000519.1 GCA_025936275.1 Burkholderiales bacterium | reverse complement strand
CTGCGCGCCGACCGCCAGCCGGAATTCACGCAGATCGACATCGAGACCTCGTTCCTCGCCGAGCGCGAGATCCAGGACCTGATGGAAGGCCTGGTGCGCGACCTCTTCAAGCAGGTGCTCGACGTGGACCTCGGGCCGTTCCCGCGGCTCACCTACGCCGAGGCGACCTCGCGCTACGGCAGCGACAAGCCCGACCTGCGCGTGACGCTCGAGTTGACCGAGCTCACCGACCTCATGAAGGACGCGGGCTTCAAGGTGTTCAAGTCGGCGGCCGAGCTCGAGGACGGCCGCGTCGCGGCGCTGCGCGTGCCGGGCGGCAACGAGCAGTTCACGAGGAAGGAGCTGGACGACCTCGCGCCGTTCGTCGCGATCTACGGCGCCAAAGGCCTCGCCTACATCCGCGTGAACGATCCCGCGAAGCCGAACGAGGAGGGGCTGCAGTCGCCGATCGTGAAGTTCCTCTCGCCGCAGATCCTCGCCGCGATCCTCGAGCGCACCGGCGCGAAGGCGGGCGACGTGATCTTCTTCGGCGCCGACAAGCGCAAGGTGGTGAACGACGCGCTCGGCGCGCTGCGCGCGAAGGTCGGCCACGAGAAAGGGCACTTCGTCGCCGGCTGGCGTCCCTGCTGGGTGCTGGATTTCCCGGCCTACGAATACGACGAGGAGGCGGGCCGCTGGGGCGCCGCGCACCATCCGTTCACCGCGCCCAAGGACGCGCACGTCGAGCTCATGGAATCGCAACCGGGCCGCGTGCTCGCGAAGGCCTACGACATCGCGTTGAACGGCTGGGAGATCGGCGGCGGCTCGGTGCGGATCCACGCGGCCTGCGTGCAGCAGAAGCAGTTCCGCGTGCTCGGCATCGGCGAGGAGGAGCAGCGCGCGAAGTTCGGGTTCCTGCTCGACGCGCTCGCCTACGGCGCGCCGCCGCACGGCGGCATCGCGTTCGGCTTCGATCGCCTGGTGGCGCTGATGTGCGGCGTGGAGCAGATCCGCGACGTGATCGCGTTCCCGAAGACGCAGCGCGGGCAGGACCTCATGGTGGAAGCGCCGAGCGCGGTGCCGGAGAGGCAGCTCCGCGACTTGCACATCCGCCTTCGCAATCCGCAAAAGGCGGAGAACGCGGATGAACGCAAATGAGCCGCGGATGAACGCGGGCCGAGCGAGAGTCGCATGCCCATCGCGCTGATCGCCCACGGAGGGGCGGGCAACTGGCGGCCGGGCGCCGACGGCGAGGCGCTCGCGGGCATGAAGATGGCCGTGGAGCAGGGGCGTTCGATCCTCGTTGCCGGCGGCAGCGCGCTCGACGCGGTGTGCGCGACGGTCGTGTCGCTCGAGGACAACCCGATCTTCAACGCGGGTACCGGGGCGGTGCTCAACTTCGACGGCTACTGCGAGCTCGATGCGAGCGTGATGGAAAGCCGCGGGCCGCTCGCCGGCACCGAGGCGAACGTGCCGCGCGCCGGCGCGGTGTGCGCGCTGCAGCGCGTGAAGAACCCGGTGCTCGTCGCGCGCAAGGTGATGGAGGAAACCGACCACGTGATGCTCGCGGGCGAAGGCGCGCAGCGCTTCGCGCGCGTGATGGGTTTCCCGGACCACGATCCGGCCACACCGGCGCGCACCGCCGACTGGCGCGAGAAGAAGGCGCGCCTCGGCGAGGTGCTCGGCAAGCACAGCCTCAAGATGCGCCGCTTCCTCAAGGACCATCCG
>JAICTR010000466.1 GCA_025936275.1 Burkholderiales bacterium | reverse complement strand
TCGACGCGCGCACCGGCGAGATCCTCGCGCTCGTCAACATGCCGGACTTCAATCCCAACAACCGCGCCAACCTCTCGCCCAGCCAGGCGCGCAACCGCTCGGTGACCGACCTCTTCGAGCCGGGCTCGACGATGAAGCCCTTCACCATCGCCGCGGCGCTGGACGACGGCATCGTGAAGCCCGACACGGTGGTCGACACCGCGCCCGGCTGGATGCGCATCGGCGGCTGGCCGATCCACGACTCGCATCCGCATGGGCTCCTCACCGTGAGCCAGGTGATCCAGAAGTCGTCGAACGTCGGCACCGCGAAGATCGTGCTGCGCATGCCGCCGGAGAAGGTGGGCGCCTTCCTGCACGACCTGGGCTTCGGCGTCGCGCCGCGCATCGGCTTTCCCGGCGCGGCGAAAGGGCTGCTGCGCCCGGCGTCGGAGTGGCGCCCGGTCGAGCAGGCGACCATCGGCTACGGGCAGGGGATCGGCGTGTCGCTGCTGCAGCTCGCGCGCGCCTACACCGTGTTCGCGAACGACGGGCAACTGCTGCCGCTCTCGCTCCTCAAGCGCGACTCGCGCCCGATCGGCAAGCAGGTGCTGAGCGCACGCACCGCGCGGCAGGTGACGCGCATGATGGAGATGGTGGTCGATGCCGGGGGCACGGCGCCGCTCGCGCAGGTGCCGGGCTATCGCGTCGCCGGAAAGACCGGCACCGCGCTCAAGCCCGAGAACGGCCGCTACGCCGAAGGCAAGTACGTGTCGTCCTTCGTCGGCTTCGGCCCGGTGAGCGATCCGCGCTTCGTGGTCGCGGTGATGATCGACGAGCCCGAGGGCGTGCGCAATTTCGGCGGCGACGTCGCGGCGCCGGTGTTCGCGTCGGTGATGGGCTCGGCGCTGCGCCTCATCTCGGTGCCGCCCGATGCGCCGCAGACGCTCGATGCGCGCGCGCTGCAGCGCGCCGAGGCCGAGCCGCGGTCGGCGGCGCCCGGGAGCGCGGGATGAACGCGCGCGCCGATTTCGCCGACGCCCGCGCGGTGGTGCAGCGCCTCGAGGCGATGGGCGTCGCGCTCTCCGACCTCACCGCCGACTCGCGCGCGGTGAAGATGGGCTCGGTGTTCGTCGCCTGTCCGGGCACGGTGCGCGACGGGCGCGCTTTCATCGGCGATGCGGTGGCGCGCGGCGCCGCCGCGGTCCTCTGGGAAAGCGAGGGCTTCGCCTGGGACGATCGCTGGCAGGTCCCGAACCTCGGCGTGGCGCGCCTGCGCTCGCACCTCTCGCAGATCGCGGGCGAGGTGTACGGCCACCCGTCGCGGTCGCTGTGGATGGCCGGGGTCACCGGCACCAACGGCAAGACCTCGGTCGCGCAATGGATCGCCGCGGCGCTCGACGGCCTGGGGCGGCGCGCGGCGGTGCTCGGCACGCTCGGCAACGGCCTGGTGGGCGAGCGCGCCGAGGCGCGCAACACCACGCCCGACCCGATCCTCCTGCAGCGCCTGCTTGCCGAGTACCTGCGGCGCGGCGCGCATGCGGCCGCGATGGAGGTCTCGAGCCACGGGCTCGACCAGGAGCGCGTCGCCGGCATCGCCTACGACGTGGCGGTGTTCACCAACCTCACCCGCGACCATCTGGACTACCACGGCACGATGGAAGCGTACGCCGAGGCGAAGTACCGGCTCTTCTCCGCGACCGGGCTCACGCACGCGGTGGTGAACGTGGACGACGCGTGGGGCGCGCGCTTCGCGCGGCGCCTCGCCGGCAGCGGCCTCGACGTGATCACCTTCGGCAGCGCCGCGGCGAACGACCCGAACCCGCGCCTGCGCGCTTCGCACGCGCGGCTCTCGGAGGCGGGCGTGAGCTTCCGCATCGAGGGCGAGTGGGGCGAGGGCGAGGTGCGCTCGCCGGTGCTCGGCATGTTCAACGTGTCGAACCTGCTCGCGGTCGCGGGGGGGCTCCTCGCGGCCGGAATTCCCTTCGACGGGATGCTCGGTGCGCTGCGAGCACTGCAGCCGGTGCCGGGGCGCCTCGAGCGCCTCGGCGGCGGCCACCAGCCGCTGGTGGTGATCGACTACGCGCACACGCCGGACGCGCTCGAGAAGGCGCTGCAGGCGCTGCGCGCGGTGCTCGACGCGGGCCCGCGCGATGCGCGCCGCGGGCGCCTGCTGTGCGTCTTCGGCTGCGGCGGCGATCGCGATGCCGGCAAGCGCCCGCTGATGGGGGAGGCTGCC
>JAICTR010000280.1 GCA_025936275.1 Burkholderiales bacterium | reverse complement strand
GCCCTCCACCGGCTGCAGCTTCGGCCACGCCATCGCAAAGCGCGCGTCGTAGACGTGCACGTGGCAATCGCAGGCGTCGGCCGGCGCCTTGAAGCGCGGGACCGAGGTCCCGGCGGAGTTGGGAACGGGCAGCGTCATTCGCCACCCGGGCTCATGCAAGGCGCGCGGCCACCGCCCGGGTGAATTCCCGCGTCGTCGCGCTGCCGCCCAGGTCGCCGGTGCGCACCTTGTCCTCGCGCAACGCCGCATCGATCGCGGCACGAACCCGCCGGCCCTTCTCCTGCTCGCCGACGTGGTCGAGCATCATCGCGCTGCTCAGCATCAATGCGAGGGGATTGGCGACGCCCTTGCCCGCGATGTCCGGCGCCGAGCCGTGCACCGCCTCGAAGATGGCCGCGTCGGTACCGATGTTCGCCGCCGGCGCCATGCCGAGGCCGCCCACCAATCCCGCGATCTCGTCGGAGAGGATGTCGCCGAAGAGGTTGGTGGTGACGATGACGTCGAACTGCCACGGGTTCATGACGAGCTGCATCGCGCACGCATCCACGATGCGGTCGTCGAACGCGATGCGGCCATCGTAGCGCTTCGCGACATCGCGTCCCGCCTCGAGGAAGAGGCCGGTGAGCGCCTTGAGCACGTTCGCCTTGTGCACCAGCGTCACCTTCTTGCGGCCGTTCTTCACCGCGTAGTCGAAGGCGAACTCGGCGATGCGCCGCGCCCCGGCGCGCGTGTTCACGCCCGAGCCCATCGCCACCGCGCGCGGATCGTCGCCCACCGGGATGTAGTGCTCGATGCCGACGTACAGGCCCTCGAGGTTCTCGCGCACCAGCACCAGGTCGATGTCCTCGAAGCGCCCGCCGGGCACGAGCGTGCGCGCGGGGCGCAGGTTGGCGTAGAGCTGGAACTCCTCGCGCAGGCGCACGTTCGAGGAGCGGAAGCCGCCGCCGATCGGCGTGGTGAGCGGCCCCTTCAGCGCGAGGCGCGTGCGGCGGATGCTCGCGAGCGTTTCCGGCGGGAGCGGATCGCCGCATTCGGCGACGCCGCCCATGCCGGCCTTGCAGGTCTCCCAGCGGAACGGCGCTTCGACGGCATCCAGCACCGCGAGCACCGCATCGGTCACCTCGGGGCCGATGCCGTCGCCGGGAATCAGCGTCGCCGGAATGGTTTTCGTCGCGGAGCCCATGCGCGAATTATACGTGGCCAAGTTCTCCCTCCCCCTTGGGGGAGGGCCGGGGAGAGGGTAAGGAAGACCGCGCGGGGAGAACTTAGCCGGTACGCGCTGCATCCAAGGCCCATGTCTATGCGCCGCCTCTTCATCGCCCTCGCCATCGTCGTGCTGGTGCCCGTCGTGCTCCTCGCGGCGCTGCTGGTCTTCGTGCAATCGGCGTGGGCGGAGCGATGGGTGGAGCGGCGCGCGAGCGAGGCGCTGCAGCGCGAGGTGAAGATCGACGACATCGGCATCCACCTCGGCTGGCCGCCGCGCGTCACCTTCGCGCGGCTCGCCATCGCGAACCCGAAGTGGGCCGCGACGCGCGAGCTGGTGGACGCGAAGGGACTTTCCGCGCAGGTCGAGGTGCCGCCGCTTTTCGCGGGCAAGGTCGTGATCCCCTATCTCGAGGCGAAGAGCGCGGTCGCGGGACTCGAGATGCGCAACGAGCGCGCCACCTGGCGCTTCGGCAAGGAGGAATCGAACGGCGGATCGAGCCCGCTCCTCCTCGGCGTGGTGAAGATCGCCGACGGCCGCATCCGGTTCGTGTGGCCGGACGAGAAGACCGACCTCGAGATCCTCATGAAGGGCAGCCTCGGCGAGGGCGGCGAGGTGAGCGCCACCGCGAGCGGCCGTTTCCGCGGCGAGGCGATGAAGGCGAGCGCGAAGTTCCCGCAGCTCGATCCGCAGCATGCCGCGTCCGGTCCCATCCGTTTCTCGGGTGAAGCGAGCGCCGGCCGCACGCATGTATCCGCCGAGGGCATGTTCCGCACCACCGGCGACGTAATGGACATGCGGGTCGAGCTCTCCGGCGCGACGATGAAGGAGCTCGACAAGCTGGTGCGCATCGTGCTGCCCGACACGCCGCCGTATTCGGTGCAGGGCCACCTGATCCACGCCGGCGAGGACTGGACCTTCGACGGCTTCAAGGGAAAGGTGGGCGACAGCGACCTGCACGGCAGCCTCACCTACCGCACCGGCGGCAAGCGCCCGTTCCTGCGCGCGGACCTGCACTCGGCGCTCCTCGACTTCAATGACCTGGGCCCGCTCATCGGCGCGCCCCCGAGCACCAAGCCCGGCGAGACCGCGAATCCCGAGCAGCGCGAGAAGACCGCGCAGCGCGAGGCCTCCGAAGAGCTCCTGCCGCACACCGAGTTCAGCGTCGAGCGCTGGGGGGCGATGGACGCCGACGTGCGCCTCGAATCGAAGCGCATCGTGCGGCCCCACGGGCTCGACATCCAGTCGCTCGCGACGCACCTGGTGCTGAAGGATGCGGTGCTCACGCTCGATCCGCTCACCTTCGGCGTGGCGGACGGGCACGTGAAGTCGCAGGTCACGCTCGACGCGCGCAAGAAGCCGGTGCAGGGGCGCCTCGAGACCGACGTGCAGGGCCTCAAGCTCGCCAAGCTCGTGCCCAAGGGCGACGCGGGCGAGACGAAGATCCAACGCGAGGTGAAGGAAGCGCTCGGCATCCTCTACGGCCGCGCGAGCCTCGCCGGCACCGGGCGCTCGGTGGCGGGACTCCTCGGCACCAGCAACGGCAAGATGACGCTCGCCGTGGATGGCGGGCAGGTGAGCCGGCTCCTCGAGGAGCTGCTCAAGCTCCACGTCGCCGATGCCCTGCGCCTGCTGGGAACGAAGAACGAGCAGGTGCAGCTCAACTGCGCGGTCGGCGATTTCGAGGTGAAGGACGGCATCATCGATCCGAAGGCGTTCGTGGTCGATACCAGCGACTCGCGCGTGAAGGTCGACGGCGACGTGAGCCTGCGCGAGGAGACGCTGGGGCTCGTGGTGCATCCGGTGCCGAAGGACCGTACGCTCTTCTCGCTGCGTACGCCGATCGACCTCAAGGGGCCGCTGCGCCATCCGAAGATCCACCTGCATCCGGGCCCGATCGCCGCGCGCGTCGCGGGCGCCATCGCGCTCGGCGCGATCAACCCCGTGCTTGCGATCCTGCCCTTCTTCGACAACGGCGCGGGCAAGGACACCAACTGCGGCCGGCTCCTCGCCGAAGCGAAGCAGGACCAGAAATAGGGTCAGGGCGAAAACCGGGGACAGACCCCGATTTTCGCTATGCTTCGGCCATGGCTGAAGACGAAAAGAATCGCGGGCTGGAGAAGGGCCTCACCAGCTACGGCGACCGGCAGTTCTCGCTGTTCCTGCGCAAGGCCTTCATCAAGGGCGCCGGCTACACCGACGATGCATTGACCCGCCCCGTGGTGGGCATCGCGAATACCGCGAGCGCGTACAACCCGTGCCACGGCAACGCGCCGCAGCTCCTCGACGCGGTGAAGCGCGGCGTGATGCTGGCCGGCGGCCTGCCGATCGAGTTTCCGACCATCTCGATCCACGAGAGCTTCGCGCATCCCACCTCGATGTACCTGAGGAACCTCATGTCGATGGACACCGAGGAGATGATCCGCGCGCAGCCGATGGACGCGGTGGTGCTGATCGGCGGCTGCGACAAGACGGTGCCGGCGCAATTGATGGGCGCGGCCTCGGCCAACGTGCCGTGCGTGGAGCTCGTCACGGGGTCTATGCTCACCGGGTCGCATCGCTTCGAGCGCGTGGGCGCATGCACCGATTGCCGCCGCTACTGGGGCCGCTATCGCGCCGAGGAGATCGACGCCGACGAGATCGCGCGCGTGAACGACCAGCTCGTCGCCTCCGTCGGCACCTGCTCGGTGATGGGCACCGCGAGCACCATGGCATGCGTGGCCGAGGCGCTGGGCATCACCGTGCCGGGCGGCGCGACGCCGCCCGCGGTCACCGCCGATCGCATCCGCGTGGCCGAGCGCAGCGGCGCGGTGGCGGTGGAGATCGCGAAGAAGAAGCTCGCGCCCGATCGCATCCTCACGCGCGAGGCCTTCGAGAACGCGTTGCGCGTGCTGCTGGCGATCGGCGGCTCGACCAACGGCATCGTCCACCTGACCGCGATCGCGGGCCGCATGGGCCTGGACGTCGACCTGGACGCCCTCGACCGCATGGGCCGCGAGACGCCGGTGCTGCTGGACCTCAAACCCTCGGGGCAGCACTACATGGAGGACTTCCACAGGGCCGGCGGCATGGCCACGCTGCTGCGCGAGCT
>JAICTR010000236.1 GCA_025936275.1 Burkholderiales bacterium | reverse complement strand
TGCTGCACGACGTGACCGAGGACACCAAGGTCACGAAGGACGAGATCTCCGACACGTTCGGAAAGCCCGTCGCGGAGCTGGTGGACGGCGTTTCCAAGCTCGACAAGATCGAGTTCCAGTCGGCCGCCGACGCGCAGGCCGAGAACTTCCGCAAGATGCTGCTCGCGATGGCGCGCGACGTGCGCGTGATCCTGATCAAGCTCGCCGATCGCCTGCACAACATGCGCACGCTGGAAGCGGTGCCGCCGGAGAAGCAGGAGCGCATCGCGCGCGAGACGCTCGACATCTACGCGCCGATCGCCAACCGCCTCGGCCTCATCTCGCTCTACTACGAGCTCGAGGACCTCGGCTTCCACTACCTCTACCCCACGCGCTTCCGGGTGCTGGAGAAGGCGCTGCGCAAGGCGCGCGGCAACCGGCGCGACGCCGTGGGCAAGATCCAGGACGCGATCCAGGCGCGCCTGCGGGAATTCAAGGTCGAGGCGCAGGTGAGCGGGCGCGAGAAGCACATCTCCTCGATCTACAAGAAGATGCAGGAGAAGAACATCTCCTTCTCGGAGGTGTACGACATCTACGGCTTCCGCATCATCGTGCCCGACATTCCCGGCTGCTACCTCGCGATGGGCGCGCTGCACACGCTCTACAAGCCGATCCCGGGCAAGTTCAAGGACTACATCGCGATCCCCAAGGCGAACGGCTACCAGTCGCTGCACACCACGCTCTTCGGCCCGTTCGGCATGCCGATCGAGATCCAGATCCGCACCCAGGAGATGCATCGCATCGCCGAGGCGGGCGTCGCCTCGCACTGGATCTACAAGAGCGCCGAGGGCGAGCCCAGGGACGTGCAGCTCAAGACCCACCAGTGGCTGCAATCGCTGCTCGAGATCCAGAGCGAGAGCGGCGACGCGCTGGAATTCCTCGAGCACATCAAGGTCGACCTCTTCCCCGACGAGGTGTACGTCTTCTCGCCGAAGGGCAAGATCTTCGCGCTGCCGAAGGGTGCCACGCCGATCGATTTCGCCTACGCGGTGCACACGGACGTCGGCAACCATTGCGTCGCTGCGAAGGTGGACGGCGAGCCGGTGCCGCTCGGCACGATCCTGCGCAACGGCAACCGCGTGGAGATCGTGAGCGATCCGCAGGCGCGTCCCAACCCGGTGTGGCTCTCCTACGTCGCCACCGGCAAGGCGCGCTCGCACATCCGCCATTACCTGAAGACCATGCAGCTGCAGGAATCGGCGGAGGTGGGCGAGCTGCTTCTCGTGCAGGCGCTGCGCTCGCTGAAGGCCAATCCCGACGAGATCGGCGAGGCGCACTGGGCGCGCTTCTTCAAGGGCGACGCCGCGAAGTCGCGCGAGGAGGTGATGGCCGACATCGGCCTGGGCAAGCGCCTCGCGGTGGTGGTGGCGAAGAAGCTGCTCTCGATCGCGGAAGCCTCGCCCGAGGGCGAGAGCCGCCTCGATCCGATCACGATCCGCGGCACCGAGGGGCTCGCGGTGCAGTTCGCGCAATGCTGCCACCCGATCCCGGGCGACCCGATCATCGCGCAGATCAAGAAGGGCCAGGGGCTCATCGTGCACACGCAGGACTGCCCGGCGATCCATCCCTACCACTTCGATGCGGAGAAATGGGTCGAGGTGCAATGGGATCCGTCCTCGGACCGCTTCTTCGACGTGAACGTGCGGCTGATCGCGCAGAACCATCGAGGCGTGCTGGCGCGCCTCGCCGCGGAGGTGTCGGAGGCCGACTCCAACATCGACCACATCGAGACCGAGCAGCGCGCGAGCCCGGCGTACACCACGGTCGTCTTCACCATCCAGGTGAAGAACCGGCTGCACCTCGCGCACGTGTTCCGCAGCCTGCGGCGCATTCCCGAGGTGGTGCGGATTTCGCGCTTGAAGAAAAAGCAGTAAAAATCGGGGACAGACCCCTGTTTCCGAGGGGTAGACTCCGTCAACGGAATTAGGGCTCCGTCCCCGATTTTTTTGCCATGAAACCCATCTCCACCCCCGAAGCGCCCGGTGCCATCGGCACGTACTCGCAGGCTGTCCGCGCGGGCGACACGGTCTACCTGTCCGGGCAGATCCCGCTCGATCCGCGCACGATGCAGCTCGTCGAGGGTTTCGAGAACCAGGCGAAGCGTGTGTTCGACAACCTGCGCGCGGTGTGCCGCGCGGCGGGCGGCGATTTCGATCGCGTGGTGCGCGTCACCGTCTATCTCACGGACCTCGCCCACTTCGCCAAGGTGAACGAGGTGATGGCGACGTACTTCACCCAGCCCTACCCGGCGCGCGTGGCGGTGGGTGTCGCGTCGCTCCCGCGCGGCGCGCTGGTGGAGATCGACGCGGTGATGCACATGGGAACCACGCCGGGCGCGTGAAGGCCGCGGCGCTCGAGGCTCGTTCGAGGAGGCCGGCGGCGCAGGCCGGGTCGAAGAGCGCTGTCGAGGCGCGGCTCGAGAAGCTCGGCATCCGCTCGAAGCTCGACCTCGCGCTGCACCTGCCGCTGCGCTACGAGGACGAGACGCGGCTCACGCCGCTCGCCGAGGCGCGTCCCGGCGCCCCGGTGCTGGTCGAGGCGGAGGTGGTCGATCGCGAGGTGAAGTACCGCCCGCGCCGCACGCTGGTGGTGAAGCTCTCCCAGGACGGGCACGATCTGTGGGTGCGCTTCCTCAACTTCTACCCGAGCCAGGTGAAGCAGTTCGCCGAGGGCAAGCGCGTGCGCCTCTTCGGCGAAGTGCGGCCCGGCTTCTTCGGCGACGAGATGGTGCATCCGCGTTACCGCATCGTCGCGAAGGATGCGCCGCTTCCCAAGTCGCTCACGCCCGTCTATCCGACCACCGCGGGCCTTTCGCAGGCGCTCCTGCGGCAGAAGATCGGCGATGCGCTCGACGCGCTCGCGCTCGAGGACACGCTCGACGCCGAGCGGCTCGCCGCGCTGGACTTGCAGCCGTTCCGCGAGAGCGTGCTGCTGCTGCATCGACCGCCGCCGGATGTCGACGCGAGGAGCCTCGAGGAGCGCACCCACCCGGCATGGCGGCGGCTCAAGTTCGACGAGCTCCTCGCGCAGCAGCTCGCGATGCGCATCGCCTATCGCGAGCGGCGCGCGAAGAGCGCGCCGCGCCTTCCCGATGCCCACACGCTCACCAACGCGCTGGTGAAGTCGCTGCCGTTCGCGCTCACGCGCGCGCAACGCCAGGCGCACGCGGTGATCGCGAAGGATCTCGCGCAGCCGCACCCGATGCGCCGCCTGCTGCAGGGCGATGTCGGGAGCGGCAAGACGCTCGTCGCGGCGCTCGCGGCCCTGCAGGCGATCGGCAACGGCTGGCAAGCCGCGCTCATGGCGCCCACCGAGATCCTCGCCGAGCAGCACTTCCTCAAGCTCTCGCATTGGCTCGAGCCCCTCGGCGTTCGCATCGCATGGGTCTCCGGGAGCCTCAAGGCGCGCGCGAAGAAGGCGGCGCTCGCGGCGATCGCCTCGGGCGAGACGCAGCTCGCGATCGGCACGCATGCGCTCTTCCAGGAAGACGTCGCGTTCCCGAAGCTCGGGCTCGCCATCGTCGACGAGCAGCATCGCTTCGGCGTCGAGCAGCGCCTCGCGCTCGCATCGAAGGGCGGCGGCGAGCCGCACCAACTCATGATGAGCGCCACGCCCATCCCGCGCACGCTCGCCATGAGCTTCTTCGCCGACCTCGACGTGACGGTGATCGACGAGCTGCCCCCGGGGCGCACGCCGGTCGTCACCAAGCTCGTCGCCGAAGAGCGCCGCGACGAGGTGATCGCGCGCATCCGCGAGAGCTGCCGCGAGGGCGCGCAGGCCTATTGGGTGTGCCCCCTGATCGAGGAAAGCGAGCAGCTGCAGCTCAAAACCGCCATCGAGACCTTCGAGACGATCCAGGAGACCTTCCCTGACCTGGCGGTGGGCCTGGTGCATGGGCGCATGAAGCCCGCCGAGAAGGCGCAGGTGATGGCGGACTTCAAGGCGCGCAAGCTCCAGCTCCTCGTCGCGACGACGGTGATCGAGGTGGGCGTGGACGTGCCCAACGCGACGCTCATGGTGATCGAGCACGCGGAGCGCATGGGCCTCGCGCAGTTGCACCAGCTGCGCGGACGCGTCGGCCGCGGCGCGCAGCAAAGCCTCGCGATCCTCCTCTACTACCAGCCGCTTTCCGAGCTCGCGCGCCAGCGCCTGAAGATCATCTACGAGAGCCACGACGGCTTCGAGATCGCGCGCCAGGACCTGCGGCTGCGCGGCCCGGGCGAATTCCTCGGCGCGCGGCAGAGCGGCGCGCCGCTGCTGCGCTTCGCCGACCTCGAGCGCGACGCCGATTTGCTGGAGGCCGCGCGCCGCATGGCCGACGAGCTGCTCGCCGCGGGCTCGGCCGCCGCGTCGCGCCACCTCGATCGCTGGCTCGGCACGCGCCGCTTCTACCTCAAGGCATGAGCGCGCGCTTGCGAGCCCTGGCCGCACGCCTCGACGCGTACGAACGCCTGGTCCGCCTCGATCGGCCGATCGGCATCCTGCTGCTGCTGTGGCCGACGCTCTGGGCGCTGTGGCTCGCGCGGCACGCCATGCCGCCGCCCGCCGTGCTGTGGATCTTCATGCTCGGCACCGCGCTCATGCGCTCCGCGGGCTGTGCCATGAACGACTGGGCCGACCGCGATTTCGATCGCGAGGTGAAGCGCACGCGCGAACGCCCGCTCGCCGCGGACGAGATCCGGCCCGCGGAAGCGCTCGCGGTCGCGGCCGTGCTCGCGGCGTGCGCGTTCCTCCTCATCCTGCCGCTCAACGGGCTCACCATCCGGTTGTCGTTCGTCGCGCTCGCGGTCGCCCTGATCTACCCCTTCACGAAGC
>JAICTR010000014.1 GCA_025936275.1 Burkholderiales bacterium | reverse complement strand
AGTTCGGCGCGCGCGGGCCGGGCTCGCGCAGCCGCGCGGCGATCACGTGCGCGATGCCGCGCACGAAGCCGTCCTCCCCCTCGAACACGTCGTGCAATTCGCGCGCGTGCCCGGGCGCCGTGCCCGGGCGTTCGATCCACCCCGCCGCATCGAAGCGCGCGACGAGGAGCTCTCCCGCGCGCTCCACCGCGATCGAATGGCCGCCGCACGGCAGGATGGCGACGCGCGGTGCCGCAAGCGCTTCACGGGCGCGCGGATCCTCGCCGCAGCGCACGCGCAACACCGCTTCGTCCAGCGGCACGACGAGCGCGATCTCGTCGTGCGCGACGTCGAGCTGGTCGCCCGCCTCGAGCGCGTGCCAATCCGCGCGCATCGCCTCGCCGGCGGCGCCGTACGACCTCGCCGCCAAAGGCGTCGCGGCCGGGAGCGCGGGCCGCGATGCGGCCGGCGGCGCGGAAGGAACGATCCTCATGTCGCGCGATCCTGGAGGATTTAGCGCAATGACACGGGTCGCGCGAAAGCGTTCCTGCGGACTAGGGCGGCCGCCGTGCACCAGTCGCCGCATCGCGCCGGCGCATGCGCAGCGCGTAGAGCATGAACGCCACCACCGCGACGTTCACCGCGAGCGCGATCGCCGCGATCGGCTTCTCGCCGCGCAGCAGCCGCTCGATCTCGAACGGCATGTAGATCGCGCCGCTCAGCGCCGCGAAGGCTTCGGCCCAGCCGCGCTGCCGCCACAGCCCGTACGCCTCGATGAACCGCACCAGGCAGTACGCCCCCGCGCCGGCGACCAGGAGCCACAGGCGCCGGTCCGTGATGTGCGCCGCCGCGTGCAGGAAGATCTGCGGCGAGCGGCGCGCGGGGTTGAGGTGCAGGTGGCGCACGATCACCTCCGCCACGTGCTGCACGTCGTGGTGGATGAGGGAGAGGAGGCCGAAGCCGGCGAGCAGCACCACGGTGCCCTTGGCCGCCTCGAGGAGCGCGATCGCACGGATCGCCTCCTCGCGTCGCTCGGGAGTCAGGGGAAGTCCTTTCCGGCCGCAAAGCGCGTTCGACAACGCGATCGGCGCGGCGGCTCGGACTCCCGGGCGGGCCGCGCGTGCGCGCGGCTCGCCGCGGCCTTCAGCCCTTCTCGCAGCTGCCGAGGAACGCGCGCCGCTCTTCGCCCTCGAGCTTGCGCCGGTCCGCCTCGACCGTGCACGCCGCACGCGGCGCGGCGCCGCTCGCCTGGGCCGAGACGCTGCCGCGCGGGTGCGCGGCGTCGTGCTTCTTCAGGCAATCGCTCATGAACGCGCGGCGCTCGTCGGCCTTCATGCCGCGCGACTGGTGCGCGCAGGCGGCGAACTTCTCGCGCTGGTTGGCGGGATGGGACGGCGCTTCGTCGGCGGCGCGCAGCGGGGCCGCGCCGAGCGCGAGCACGGCGGCGCAGGCGCTGAGGCAAAGGTATCGGGCTTTCACGGGATCCTCGTTCGGTCGTTGGGGGCCCGCCGCCGGAGTGCTCGCCCCGGCCGCGGTGCCGCCATCAGACGCCGACCGGCCCATCGCCGCCAGCGGAAATCGCGACGCGATCGAAGCGAAATAGTCCGCGTGGATTCTCTCCCACAACTTTGCGGGAACTCCACCTACCCCGCGAGCCGGACGATTTCCGCTCGCGTTTGGGAGTTTCGCCCATGGCGGCGGCCCGAGCCCGCGAGGACACTGGGTTCCATGGACCGGCGCAATGGCGCGCCGCGAGGAGCCCCGCGATGAAACCGCTCGGAATCGAAAGGCTGCAGGAAGAGAACCGCGTGCACGCGCGCACCGGCGGATGCAGCGAGGAGAACTTCGGCCTGGGCTTCCGTCCCGCGTTCCTCGACTTCGAGACGCAGACCATCTATCCGTGCCGCTTCGCGAACGGGCTTCCCGCGCCCTTCCACGTGCTCGACGGGCTTCCCGACGAGGTGGTCACCGACCGCGCCGCTTCCGGCCGCGTGATCGCCGCGAAGGCGACGCTCATCTCCGGCTTCGTGCGCAACGGGTTCTTCTACACGCGTACTGCTGCCGCTCGCGCGGCGGCCGAATGGCGGCTCTGATTTTTGCTTGCCGTGCGGGCTCAAGCGGGGAACGCCGATGAACGCCGATAAAAACGCAGATGAACGCGGATGACCCCCTTCTCGCTCCCGCGATGAAGGCGATGGAATAAGAGAGCGGTCGAACCGAAGAGGCTTCATCACGAAGGCCTTGCCGCCTTCATCGGCGTTTGCCGGCAGAACAAGAGCGTTTCCTTCCGCGTCACTCCGCCTTTTTCCCGAATCGCGACAGCGCGAGAAGGGGGTCATCTGCGTTCATCTGCGGACAAAGGGTCATCTGCGGACATCTGCGTTCCCTGCTTTAACCCCGACAGAGGTAGAGCTAAGACCGGAACGGGATGAACCCGCCCTTCATCGAATGGCATGATCGGACATTCGACACGAAGGGAGAGACCCCATGGCCCGTGTGGTGAAGCGCCATCGCGACCAACCGTATGAAGTGACCGTCGGAGGCGAGACGCAGTACATCTGCGCCTGCGGCCTTTCCAACAACCTGCCGTTCTGCGATGGCAGCCACGCGCTCGCCGCCGGCGAGCCCGCGGGCAAGCTGCACTGGTACGACGAGGACGGCGAGCGGCACGAGGCGAAGGAATCCTTCCCGGGCATCCGGGAAGACCAGCCGGCGTAGCGCCGTGCCTCTCTACTCGAGCAGCCTCGCCGCCCGCGGCGAGGAAGTCGCGCGCGGCACGATGGCCTTCCGCTTCGCGCGGCCCGAGGGCTTCGCCTTCAAGGCGGGCCAGGCGATCAACCTCGGCCTCATCGATCCGCCCGAGACCGATGCCAAGGGCGACTCGCGCACCTTCTCGGTGGCGAGCGCGCCGCACGAGGACACGGTGCAGGTCGCGACACGCATGCGCGACACGGCGTTCAAGCGCGTGCTGGGCGCGCTCGCGATCGGCACGCCGGTGAAGCTGCGCGGGCCGATGGGAAACTTCGTGCTGCCCGACGATGCCGCGCAGCCGGTGGTGCTGCTCGCGGGCGGCATCGGCATCACGCCCTTCATGAGCATGCTGCGCCACGAGGACCACACCGGCTCGAAGCGGCCGCGGGTGCTCTTCTACGCCAACCGCAGCGAGCGCGACGCGCCCTTCCTCTTCGAGCTGAACCAGCTCGCGCGGCCGGGCACGGGACTGCGCATGGTTTCCAAGATCACCGAGAGCGCGCCCGCGCCGGGAGCCTGGGGCGGCATCGCGGATCCCGAGTTCCTCGCCAGCGAGCTGCGCGGAGTCGAGAGCCCGATCTTCTTCCTCGCCGGTCCGCCGGGCATGGTGGGGGCGCTGCGCAAGGCGCTCGGCGCGATGGGCGCGCCGGCCGATGCGATCCGCACCGACGAGTTCTACGGCTACTAGCTACCAGAGCGGCGGGTCGCGGCCGGCGGCGCGCAGCGCGTCGCCGCGCTTCTGCAGGTAGCGCTGGAAGCTCGGCTCGCCTTTGTAGGCGCCGCTCGCCACGTAGTCGAGCGTCGATGCGAGGTGGAAGGGCCGGAGATACCCTTCGGAGCGGAACGCTTCGTGGCCCCGCGCATCGAGGAAGAGCAGCGTCGGTGCGTAGGCCACCTGCAGCTCGCGCGCCCATTTGCGCTCGTCGGTGGTGCGGCCGTCGGGCGTCACCACCTGGCGCTTGCCGGCGAGGTCGAGCCGCACCAGCGAGAAGCGCTCGAGCAGCGCGCGCACTTCCGGCCGCGAGAAGCCGTCGCGCCGCATCTCGGCGCAATCGGCGCATCCGTCGTACTCGTAGAGCACCAGCACGGGCTTGCCTCGCGCGAGGAGCCGCGGCAGGTCGGGCGCGGCGGAAGCGAGCGATGATGGAGCGCCCTGCGCGGGCTTCCGCGCCTGCGCCGCGCGCCGCGCGAGGTAATCGGTGAAGGACTCGCGCGGGCGCTCGAGGCTCGCGTAGTCGAGCGCGATACGGAAGCTCGCCGGCGGATGGTAGCCGTTCAGGCGCAGCGCCACGCCGCCGCGCTCGTCGAGGAAGAGCAGCGTCGGCGTGTACTGCACGCCCAATGCGCGCGCGAGGTCCTTCTCGCGCAGCGTGCGGCCGTCGACCCACGTCGTCTCGCGATCGCCCCAGATGTTGAGCGCGATCGCGACGAACCTCGCGCGGGTCTTCGCGACGATGTCCGGGTCGCCGAAGTCGACCTTCATCAGCGCCTTGCAGTACGGGCAGCCGTCCTGCCCGAAGTAGACCATCACGCGCTTGCCGTCACGCGCGGCGTCGCGCACGTCGTCGCGGAAATCGAGGAACGACTCGGTGAACCACTTCGGGATGTCGATCGCGTGCGGGCTCGCCTCGGCGCCCTGCGCGTGCGCGCGGGCTGCGCCGAGCGCCAGTGCGACGAGGAGGAGCGCCGCGAGGGCCGCGAGGCGCGCTTGCGCGTTCATGGCATCGAGTCTGCCACAGGGACGGCCCGCGCCCCCGCCGTCGGCTACAATGACGGGATGCTTCGCGCGCTTTCGCTCGCCGCGGGGCTCGCCCTCGCCACCGCCGCATCCGCCGCCGACCTGCGCGTCACCGATGCCTGGATCCGGTTGCTCCCGGGCGGCGCTCCTTCCGGCGGCTACTTCACCGTGCACAACGATTCCGGCATCCCGGTCGAGCTGGTGGGCGTGCGCTCGCCCGATTTCCGCGACGTGATGATGCATCGCACCGAGATCGCCGGCGGCAACGCACGCATGGAGCCCGTCGCCCGCGCGAGCGTGCCGGCGCACGGCGAGCTGCGCTTCGCGCCCGGCGGCTACCACCTGATGCTGATGCAGCCTTCGGCCGGCGTGAAGGTGGGCGGCGAGGTGACGGTGGTCCTTTCCTTCGGCGGCGGGCGCACGCTCTCGGCGCGCTTCCCGGTGCGCGGGCCGGCGGGCTAGCGATGCACGACGATCCGCAGATGCTGCGGAGCTTCATCGCTTTCCTCGCGCCGTGGGAATTCTCGCCGCTCGCGCTGCTGCTCTTCGTGGGCGGCGCGGCGGCGTACACGGTCGGACTCTCGCGCATGGCGAGCGCCAAGCGCCCCTCGGTGTGGCGGCGCATCGCGTTCTACACGGGCTGCGGCCTCGCCTACTTCGTGATGCAGACGCGCTTCGATTACCTCGCGCAGCACATGTTCTTCATGCACCGCATCGCGCACCTCGTGCTGCACCACCTGGGCGCGTTCCTGATCGCGCTCTCGCTGCCGCTCGCGGTGCTGGGGCGCGGATTGCCGCGCGCGCTGGTCGAGCGCGTCGTGATGCCGGTGTGGCGCAACCGCGTCACGCAACGGCTCACCGGCGCGATCCAGAACGTGTGGGTGGGACCGGTGGTCTTCGTCGGCCTCATCTTCTTCTGGCTCTCGCCGCCGATCCACTTCGTCGCCATGCTCTCGCCCGAGTGGTACTGGGTGATGAACTGGAGCATGTTCGCGGACGGCCTGCTCTTCTGGGCGCTGGTGCTCGATCCGCGCGGCCCGGCCGAGGGCGCGTGGGCCGGCTTCGGCCCGCGCATCTGGATGCTGATCCTCGCGATGCCGCCGCAGATCGTGCTCGGCGCCTACATCGCGCTCTCCGGCAACGACCTCTTCGACGTGTACGGCCTGTGCGGGCGCGCGTGGGACATCTCGCCCGCGACCGACCAGACCCTCGGCGGATTGATCACGTGGATTCCCGCCTCGATGATGCACGTGATCGCGGCGCTGATCGTCTTCTCGCGTTGGATGCACGCCGATCGCGGGCGGCCGGCGCCCGGCGCACCGGACCTCGTCCCGGGTGCGGGAGACTGAGATGCGCCGGCTCGCCGCGCTCCTCGCGTCATGCGTGCTGGCGTTCGCGCTCCCGGGTTGCGATCGCGTGGTCGGCAACGACGGCGCGGTGCGCAACGTCTCGGGCCTGGTGCGCGACCTGCACTTCAGCATGACCGACGAGACCGGGCGCCCGGTGAGCGCGGCGGATTTCCGCGGGGCGCCGGTGCTGCTCTACTTCGGCTACATCCACTGTCCCGACGTGTGCCCGACCACGCTCGCGCGCCTCTCGGAGGCGGCGAAAGTCGCGGCGCCGAAAGGTTTGCGCATCGCGTTCATCACGGTGGACCCGGCGCGCGACACGACCGCGCAGCTCGCCGAGTACGTGCACGCCTTCGGGCCGCGCTTCACCGGCTTGCGCGCGAGCGAGGACGAGCTCGAGGACCTCGCCCGCCGCTATCGCATCGGCTATGCGCGCGGCAAGCCCGATGCGCGCGGCGAGTACGAGGTGACGCACAGCAGCGGCGTCTTCGCCTTCGACGGCGAGGGACGCGCGCGCCTCATGATCCTGCCCGGCGCCTCCGAAAGCGACATGGTGGCGGCGATGCGTCGCCTCTCCCGGGAATCGCGCGCCTGATCCGCGCGCACGCCGCGCCGCGCGAGGCACGAACCGCTCCGTCGTGCTAGCCTTGGGACCCCGGATCGGCCCGATCCGCGAATTCCAAGACCGAACCCAGCACCTGTCCTAGGAGGAAGCATGAAGCTCGCACGTCTCGCGGCCGCGCTCGCCGCGATCGCCCTCGCCACGGCCGCGCAAGCCGCCCCGATCGTCGTGAAGTTCAGCCACGTCGTCGCCGACAAGACCCCGAAGGGCCAGGCGGCGCTCAAGTTCAAGGAGCTCGCCGAGAAGAAGCTGCCCGGAAAAGTCGAGGTGCAGGTGTTCCCGAACTCGCAGCTCTTCGGCGACGGCAAGGAGATGGAGGCGCTGCTGCTGGGCGACGTGCAGATCATCGCCCCCTCGCTCTCCAAGTTCGACCGCTACACCAAGAAGCTGCAGGTGTTCGACCTGCCGTTCCTCTTCCACGACATCGCCGCCGTCGACCGCTTCCAGCACAGCGCGAAGGGCAAGGCGCTGCTGGACGAGATGCGCTCGAAGAACATCAAGGGCCTCGCCTACTGGCACAACGGCATGAAGCAGCTCTCCACCAACAAGGACCAGCTGCGCGTGCCGGCCGACGTGAAGGGGCTCAAGTTCCGCATCCAGTCCTCCGACGTGCTCGAGGCGCAGTTCCGCGCGATGGGCGCCAACCCGCAGAAGATGGCCTTCAGCGAGGTGTACCAGGCGCTGCAGACCGGCGTGGTGGACGGCCAGGAGAACACCTGGTCCAACATTTACTCGCAGAAGTTCTACGAGGTGCAGAAGACCATCGCCGAGACCAACCACGGCGTGATCGACTACATGGTGATCACCAACGCCAAGTGGTGGGACAAGCTGCCGAAGGACATCCAGAAGGGCCTGCAGGAGGCGATGGACGAGGCGACGCAATACGGCAACGGCCTCGCGAACGACATCAACCAGCGCGACAAGAAGCTGATCGCCGACGCCGGCAAGGCGAAGATCCAGGAGCTCTCCAAGGCCGACGTCGCCCAATGGCAGAAGGCGATGGAGCCGGTGTGGAAGAAGTTCGAGCCGCAGATCGGCAAGGACCTCATCCAGGCGGCGCTCAAGGCGAACGACCAGTAACGGGCGCACGGAGCGCACGCCGTGCTCGCCCTCGTGGAACGGCTGGAGGAATGGCTCATCGCCTTCCTCCTCGCCGTGATGACGATCGTGGCGTTCGTGCAGGTGATCGCGCGCTACGTCTTCAACTACAGCTTCTCCTCGGCGCTCGAGCTCACCACCAGCCTCTTCGCGTGGCTGATCTTCCTCGGCATCCCGTACGGCGTGCGCATCGGCTCGCACATCGGGGTCGATGCGCTGGTGAAGTCGCTGGGTCCCCGGACCGCTCGCGTGGTGGGCGCGATCGGCGCGGCGCTCTGCCTCGTCTACTCGGTGATCCTCTTCTACGGAAGCTGGGTGTACGTGGGCAAGATGTACGAGATCGGCATCGACATGCAGGACTTGCCGATCCAGCAGTGGATCCCGCGCGCGATCCTGATCGTGAGCTTCGCGTTGCTGATCCTTCGCTTCGGGCAGGTGCTGTGGCGCATCCTCTCCGGGAAGGAAGTCCGGCTGCACCTCGGTGACGAGGCGGCGGAGGTGCTGCGCGCGCAGCAGGAGCTCACCGGCGAGCCGGCGGTGAAGGGAGGTGCGAAATGACCACCGCGGTCCTCTTCATCCTGCTCTTCCTCTTCA
This sequence comes from Burkholderiales bacterium, assembly GCA_025936275.1. Taxonomy (GTDB): domain Bacteria; phylum Pseudomonadota; class Gammaproteobacteria; order Burkholderiales; family Usitatibacteraceae; genus Usitatibacter. The sequence continues at coordinate 8,819 of JAICTR010000014.1, read as the reverse complement.
TGTTCCTCGGCATGCCGATCGCGATCGCGCTCGGCCTCTCGTCGGTGGTCGCGATCATGATGGTGGGGCGCGATTCCCTCGCCCCGCTGTCGCTCAAGCTCTTCGAAACCTCCGAGCAATTCACGCTGCTCGCGATCCCGTTCTTCATCCTCGCGGGCTCGTTCATGACCACGGGCGGCGTGGCGCGGCGCATGATCCGCTTCGCCAACGCCTGCGTCGGGCACCTGCGCGGCGGCCTCGCGATGGCTTCGGTGCTCGCGTGCATGCTGTTCGCCGCCGTTTCCGGGTCCTCGCCGGCGACGGTGGTGGCGGTCGGCACGATCGTGATCGGCGGCATGGTGCGCGCCGGCTACTCCAAGGAGATGGCCGCGGGCGTGATCTGCAACGCGGGCACGCTCGGCATCCTCATCCCGCCCTCGATCGTGATGGTGGTGTACGGCGCGGTGACCGAGACCTCGGTCGGCCAGCTCTTCGTCGCCGGCATCATCCCGGGCATCGTGCTCGGCGTGATGCTGATGGTGGCGATCTACATCCGCGCGCGCATGATCGACCTGCCGCGCCAGCCCAAGGCGACGTGGAAGGAGCTCCTCATCGCGGGACGCGATTCGCTGTGGGGCCTGCTCCTCATCATCATCATCCTGGGCGGGATCTACGGCGGCATCTTCACGCCCACGGAGGCGGCGGCGGTGGCCGCGGTGTACGCCTTCTTCTGCGCGGTGTTCGTCTATCGCGACATGGGCTTCAAGGAAGTGCCGAAGGTGCTGGTGGACGCGGGCCGCGTCACGGTGATGCTGATGTTCATCATCGCCAACGCGCTGCTCTTCGCCTACGTGCTGACGACCGAGCGCATCCCGCAGACGATCGCCGAGCAGATCGTCTCGTGGGGCATGGCGCCGTGGCAGTTCCTGATCGTGGTGAACGTGATGCTGCTCATCGCGGGCAACTTCATGGAGCCCACGGGCATCATCCTGATCCTGGCCCCCATCCTCTTTCCCATCTCGCAGCAGATGGGCATCGATCCCGTGCACCTGGGCATCATCCTCACGGTGAACATGGAGATCGGCATGGTGACCCCGCCGGTGGGCCTGAACCTCTTCGTCACCTCGGGCATCACCGGCATGCCGATGATGCAGGTGGTGCGAGCGGCGCTGCCGTGGCTCTCGGTGCTGCTGGTGTTCCTGGTGATCGTGACCTACGTGCCGATCCTGTCGCTCTGGCTGCCGCGGTTCATGTTCTGATGAAGGGATTGCTCCCTCCCTCTTGGGGGAGGGCCGGGGAGAGGGTCGAGCTTGGCCGAGTGGCGCAACCCTCACCCCGCTTCTCCCGAGGGAGAGGGAGATCCTTAGACGACCTTCCAGCGGCGGCGCGCGAGGATGCGCAGCTTCCCGCACTCGCGCTCGCTCAACGCGTCGGCGGCGCTCTTGAGCTCGGCCTCGAAGGCGGCCAGCGCCTCGCGCGTGGCGGCGGCGAAGAGCTGCTCCTTGAGCGCGTAGAAGCGCGGCGAGAACTCGCCGAAGAGCTCGTCCAGCGCGGGAAACGACGTGCGATGCACCGGCGAGCGGCCGAGCTTGAGGAGCGCCTCGCGGTGCTCCGGCGTGGGATAGCCCTTGTGCCCCGCGAAGCCGTAGCCCGGGTACTCGCGGTCGAGCGCCTCCATCATCGCGTCGCGCGCGGTCTTGGCGATGATCGAGGCGGCGGCGATGCTGAAGTTGATGCCGTCGCCCTTGTTGAAGGCGTTCTGCGGCATCGCGATGCCGGGGACCGTGCGCGCGTCCACGAGCACATGCTGGGGCGCGCGCGGCAAGCCTTCGACGGCACGGCGCATGGCGAGGAGCGAGGCGTGGTAGATGTTCACCGTATCGATCTCGGCGACCGTGGCGATGCCCACCGCGACGCCCGAGGCCCTGGCGCGGATCTCGATCGCGAGCGCCTCGCGCGTGGGCGGATCGAGCTTCTTGGAATCGTCCACGCCCTCGATCGCCGTCTCCGGCGGGAACATCACCGCGGCCGCCACCACGGGGCCGGCGAGCGGTGCCACGCCCGCCTCGTCCACGCCCGCGATGTCGCGAATCCCCGACTTCCACAGCACGCGCTCGAAGTGGCGCATGGCATCCAGCCGCACGCGCTCGTCGCGCTCGCGCTCGAAGCGCTTGCGCAGCGCCTCGCAAAGCCGCTGCACGCCCTGGCGCTTGTCGCGCTGGAGGCGGTTCAGGACCTGTTGCGAGAGGGGTTGCTTGCCTTCGACGTACCGCTTGCGGATCTCGTCGATCGAAAGCTCTTCGACACGGGGCATAATGCGCGACTTCCGGGGACCCGATCATTCTAGCAAGGCCCGGCCCCCGGGAACGGCGGACCGCAGGATTTGACTAAGGCAGGAAATGCCCTATCCCACCTCCCCCCTGGTCGCTTGCCCGCAGTGCGATGCACTGCAACTCGAGCCGGCGCTGGTCCCGGGCGGCTGCGCGGACTGCGTGCGCTGCGGCGCGGAGCTCTACCGCCACAAGCCGGGCAGCATCGATCGCAGCCTCGCGTTCCTGCTCGCCGCGGCGATCCTCTTCGCGTTCGCCAACCTCTATCCGCTGATGGAGATGGATGCGCGCGGGCTTCGCTCCTCGACCACGCTGTGGGGCACGGTGAGCGCGCTCGCCGAGCAGGGCGAGCCGGGCGTGGGCGTGCTGGTGTTCGTCACGGCGCTGGCGCTCCCGGTCGTCGAGCTCGCCGCGATGATCTACATGCTGCTGCCGCTGCGCCTGGGCATCGTGCCGGCCGGGCTGCGCTATGCCTTTCGCCTGGTCGAGCGCGTGCGCGTGTTCGGCATGGCGGAAGTGCTGCTCCTCGGCGCGCTGATCGCGTTCGTGAAGCTGCACGACATCGCGACCGTGCATCCCGGGATCGCGCTTTATGCGCTCGCCGCCTTCGTGTTCCTGCTCGCCGCGGCGGATGCCTGGTACGAGCCGCGCGCGGTATGGCATTGCGCGCGCGAGCTCTCGACGTGATCGCCACCGCCGCGCGCTCGGGCCTGCTGCACTGCGACGCGTGCGGGCTGCTCAACCAGCCGTGCGCCGCGCCGGAGGCGATGCACTGCGCGCGCTGCGAGGCGCGGCTGCATTGGCGCAAGCCCAACGCCATCGCGCGCACCTGGGCGCTCCTCGCCGCGGCCGCGATCCTCTACGTCCCCGCGAACCTCATGCCGGTGATCCACAGCGGGTCGCTCTTCGGCGAGAACCCGCACGACACGATCATGGGCGGGGTGATCTATTTCTGGACCAGCGGCTCCTGGGCGCTCGCGATCATCGTGTTCCTCGCGAGCATCGTGGTCCCCGGCACGAAGATCGCGGTCCTCGCCCTGCTGCTCGTCACCTCGCAGCGGCGCTCGCTGTGGCGTCCCTTCGAGCGCACGCGGCTCTACCGCATGGTCGCCTACATCGGGCGCTGGTCGATGGTGGACATCTACATCGGCGCGGTATCGGTCGCGCTGGTGCAATTGAGGCCCTTCGCCTCGATCGTGCCGGGGCCCGGCGCGATCTTCTTCGGCGCGGTGGTGATCCTCACGCTCTTCGCTTCCGAGAGCTTCGATCCGCGGTTGATCTGGGATCCCGTGGATGACGAGGGAGAGGGAGAACTTCGATGACCGACCTCCCTCCAGTCCCGGAAGACGGCGAGGTGCCGCGCGCGGTGGCGAGGAAGCCCGGCCCGCGGCGCCTGCAGCTGGTGTGGATCATTCCCATCGTCGCGGCGCTGGTCGGCATCGGCATCGCGGCGAAGTCGTGGCTCGAGCGGGGGCCCACCATCACCATCCAGTTCCGCACCGCGCAGGGCATCGAGGCGGGCAAGACGAAGATCAAGCACAAGGCGGTGGACGTGGGCACGGTGCGCTCGGTGAAGCTCTCCGAGGACCACAAGAGCGTCATCGTGAGGGCGGAGATGGATCCCGACGCGAAGGACTTCCTCGTCGAGGACTCCCGCTTCTGGGTGGTGCGCCCGCGCATCGCCGGGGGCCAGGTCTCCGGGCTCGGCACGCTCCTCGCGGGCTCGTTCATCGCCGCGGACCCGGGCAAGTCGAAGACCGCGCAGCGCGACTTCATCGGCCTCGAGGAGCCGCCGGTCGTGACCTCCGATCTCCCGGGGCGCTCGTTCACGCTGCTCGCCTCCAACCTCGGCTCGCTCGACGTGAATTCGCCCGTGTACTACCGCGGCATCCTCGCCGGGCGCGTGGTCTCGGCGAAGGTGGCCGAAGACGGCAGCCAGGTGAAGCTCGACGTCTTCGTGCGCGCGCCCTACGACCGGTACGTGACGAGCCAGTCGCGCTTCTGGAACGCGAGCGGCGTGGACTTCTCGGTGAGCGCGAGCGGCGTGCAGCTCGAGACCCAATCGCTGGTGACGCTGCTCCTCGGCGGCGTGGCCTTCGAGACGCCGCCCGACCAGGGCAAGGCGCAGCCGGTGGAGGCGAACACCGCGTTCAAGCTCTGGGACGGCCGCGCCGAGGCGCTGCGCCCGCGCGAGACCGTGGTCGAGAAATACGTGATGAAGTTCTCGCAATCGGTGCGCGGCCTCGCGGTCGGCGCGCCGGTGGATTTCCGCGGCGTGACGGTGGGCGAGGTGAAGCGCATCGACCTCGAGTACGACCCGAGCACGGTGGCGTTCCGCTCGGCGGTGGCGATCGAGCTGTGGCCGCACCGCCTGCGGCCGACCAACGCGAAGCCGGGCGGGCGCTGGGATCGCGCGACGCCCGCCGAGCGCATGCGCACCTTCGTGCAGCACGGCTTCCGCGCGCAGCTGCGCAACGCCAACATCCTCACCGGCCAGCTCTACGTGGCGCTCGACTTCTTCCGCAACACGCCCGCCGCGCACATGGACTTCACGCAGCCGGTCCCCGAGATCCCGACCATCGCGGGCGGCCTGGGCGAGCTGCAGGAATCGCTCGCCAACATCATCAAGAAGCTCGAGAAGGTGCCGTTCGACGCGATCGGCGAGGACCTGCGCAAGGCGCTGGTCGACCTGAGGAAGACCCTGCAGAACGTCGATCGCCTGACGCAGCACCTGGACCGCGACCTCACGCCGCAGATGCGCGCGGCGATCCAGCAGGCGACGAAGACCTTGTCCGCGGCCGAGCAGGTGCTCTCGAGCGATTCGCCGGTGCAGGGCGACATTCGCGAGACGCTCGAGCAGGTGAACCGCGCCGCCGAGTCGCTGCGCTCGCTCACCGATTATCTCGAGCGCCATCCGGAGTCGCTGCTGCGCGGCCGGCGCGAGGAGAAGAAATGAACGTGTCGATCCGCCTTGGCGCCGCGACCCTCGCGCTCGCTGCGCTCTCGCTCGCCGGCTGCGTGGGCTCGCCCGCGCCGCGCATCGAGTACTACACGCTCGCCTCGCCGAACCCGGGCGTCGCGCCTCCGTCGTCGACCTCGCCGAGCGTCTTCGTGGGACCGATCTCCGTGCCCGCCGCGGTGGACCGCTTGCAGATGGTGCTCTCGACGGGCCCGCACGCGGTCACCATCTCCGACGACCATCGCTGGGCGGAGCCGTTGCGCGACGGCATCGCGCGCGTCGTCGCGGAGACGCTGAGCCGCGACCTCGCGAGCTCCCGCGTCCTCGCGAGCCGCATCGGCGCGGGCACCCCGGTGGATTACCGGGTGTCGATCGAGGTGCAGCGCTTCGATTCGTCGCTCACCGAAGGCGCGACGATCGATGCGCTGTGGACCATCACGACGACGCGCGGCGGTCCGGCTCGCACCGGCCGCACCGCATGGCACGAAGCCGTGAGCGAGCCGACGGCGGCCGCGCTCGCCGCGGCGCACGGACGCGCGCTGCAGCGCGTCGCGGGCGACATCGCCGGCGCGATCCGCGCGCTGCAATCGGAGAAGAAGGCCGCCGGCTAGCGCGCGCCCGGAAGTCGCGGCGGATGGCAGGTGTCGATGCCGAGCGCCGCGTTGAGCGGGCAATACTGCGAGGCGGCGGTCGCGACGCCGATCGCACCGAGGCCGCCGAGGAGCGCGCGCCATCTCGCCGGCAGCGGCCCGAGCGCCGCCGCGGAGAGCAGCGCCAACCCCACGCCCGCGCGCACCTCGCGCTCCACGCCGCCGACGTTGCATTGCATGGCCGTCCTCCGCTCACCGCGAATGGCCGTTCGACCGCGAAAAAGGGGGCAGATTCCTTTTTCGTTTCGATTCGGCCGCGCGTCGACGCACTCTCGCGAAAAAGGAATCTGACCCCTTTTTCGTCAGTCCAGCCAGCGGCGCATGAGCCCGTTGGCCGCGACCACCAGCAGCGCGGCGAGTAGCGTCGCGCCGAGGCGCTCGGCGAGGAGGTCGAAGCCCGCGGGCGCCCCCGCATCGAGGATCGCGACGATGAGCGGCGTCGTGACGACGGTGTACGCGAGGTAGTTGCGCGTGCGCAGCAGCGAGCGCGCCGCGGCGAGCACGGCCACGATCGCGACCACGGCCCAGCCGGGAAACGACCATTCGAACGCGAGGGCCGCGACGATCACGCCGAGGAAGGTGCCCGCGGCGCGCTGCGTCGTTCGCACCGGCAGCGCCTCGACTTCGCGCTCGATGAGAAGCGCCACGGTGATGCCGACCCAGTGCAGGCGGCGCTCGGGCCAGCGCGCGACGATCGCCGCGGCGATCGCGAGGCACGCGGTGAGGCGGATCGTGTATTGCCATCCCGCGAGATGGCGCAGCGTCCCCTTCCAGCGCGTCCAGTGGGCGCGCAGCGAATGCCTGCGCGGCGCCTCCTGCTGGTTCGCGGCGGGCGGATGCACCGCGCGCGCGATCGCGCCGAAGAAAAGGTTCGCAAGGGCGGTCCATGCGAGGCCCGCGGCGACCGGCGCGAGGAGCGCACCCGGATGCGACAGGGATCCCGCGATCGACACGCAGATCAGCAGGAAGAGCACGAAGCGCCAGGTGGCGATCGCCAGCGGACGGCTGAAGCTGCCCGCGAGCGCCGCGATCGCCGCGATCGGCACGACGAGCATGTGCCCGGACGGCCCCGTCGCATGCACGGCGAGCGTCGCGAAGATCGCGGCGAGCGCCGGCGCGAGCGCGACGCCGAGATCGCGCGCCTGCTCGATCACGCGCCGCTCGGTCGGCACGCCGCCGATCATGATCGCGCCCACCGCCGCGGCGAAGCCCTCGCCGGCGTGGCCCGTCGCGAGACCGAGCGCGACCGGCGCCGCCATGCCGACGCAGGCCGCGGCCGCCTGCCAGCCGCTCCTCGGCGTGTGCGGCGACCAGCGCAGCGCCTGGGCGAGATGGCCGCGGTGCGCGCCGTCCGCCATCCTCAGATGCGCGCCGCTGCGTTCACCGCTCGATGAGGCGCCGGTATTCCTCCGGCACCGGTCCCAACGGTTGGAGCTGGAGGAAACCGAGCGCATCGGTGGGCGGCCATTCGGGCGAGGGCTGGGTCGGATCGTCCCGGGGATCGACGATGGGCCAGTAGAGCGCGCGCGGCCGCGAAAGATACGCCGCGCAATCCGAGCCCTCGGCCGCATCGTAGTAGGCATGCGATTCGTCGGCCTCGATCCAAGAGCCCGCGCTCGTCGCGCCACGATCCCACGGTCGGCGATGGCGCAGGATCGCGCGCTTGCGTTCGATGTGCATCGTGAGCACCACGCCCGGCGCGGCCTCCACGTTGCGGGTAGCCGCCTCGCGCCAATTGGCGGGTGGCCTTGCCCACGTCACGCGGGTGAGCGCCTCTTCCCACGCCGCGAGCGAGGCATCGGTGCGCTGCGGCGGCTTCTCGCATGCGCGCACCCTCGCCTCGATCACGTAGCCGCGCACGGCGGGCGCCGGAAGGCAGGCGTACAGCGTGCCGAGGACGAGCAGCGCGCAAGCGGCGAAGAGCGCGCGCGGGCGCGTGGCAGCGGGCACCGGCAACCCCGCGAAGAGCGCGCCGAGCAGCAAGCCCGCCAGCGCGCCGCCCGGGCCCGAGAAGAGGACGCCGATGACCGGCCCGATGTTCGATTCCGGGTCGAGCACCATCGGCCCGAGAAACCCCGCGGCGAATCCGGCCGCGCCGAGGATCGCCGCCCAGCGAAGGGCGGTGCCGACGAGCGGCGCGCGCGGCGCTCGTCCCGCCATCAGAAGAGGAAAATCAGCATCAGCGCGAGCACCAGGTAGGCGACGATCGCCGACCAGTAGCCCCAGGCGTCCTCGTCGCGGCGCCAGGTGCGGCCCCAGATGCCCGAGCGCCCGTAGATCGCGCCGGTGGCGAGCCCATAGCCTGCATAGGCGGCGACCAGCACGCCGAGGACCTTGAAGAGGCCGATCGAGGAGCTCATGGGCTCACACGATAGCGCTTCAGCTCCTCCATGTCAGGCGGCCTCGCGCTTCGCGTGCCCGAGCCCGATGAAAACGCTGCGGGCATAATGGCGACATGTCGGACATCGACCTGCAGCAGGTGACGAAGCGCTTCGGCGCGGCGAGCGCGGTCGACGGCGTGAGCCTGCGCGCGGAGGCCGGCCGCTTCCTGGTGCTGCTCGGGCCCTCGGGGTGCGGGAAGTCAACCGTGCTGCGGCTCATCGCCGGGCTGGAGGAGCCGACTTCCGGGCGCATCCTCATCGAAGGCCGGGACGTGACGGCTCTCTCGCCCGAGAAGCGGCGCGTCTCGATGGTCTTCCAGTCGTACGCGCTCTTTCCGCACCTCACCGTCGGCGAGAACATCGTCTTCGGCCTCGAGGTGCGCCGCGTCACGCCCGCGGAGCGCGCGCGCCGGCTCGACAAGGTCGCGGAGCTGGTGGCGCTGGGCGGCTTGCTCGAGCGCAAGCCGCAGCAGCTTTCCGGCGGGCAGCGCCAGCGCGTGGCGCTCGCGCGCGCGATCGT
>JAICTR010000183.1 GCA_025936275.1 Burkholderiales bacterium | reverse complement strand
GAGAGCACGGAGGGCACGGAGAAAAGCGGAATCGATCAAGGCGGTTCAGTGCGATAGACCACGCTGCTTGAAATCGCGACCCTCGGATCACCTCCTTGCCTCGTTTTCCTCCGTGTCCTCCGTGCTCTCCGTGGTCTCCGTGTTCCAGCCTTGACTGGAAGCGCAGCGTAGAGTCAAGCGGCGTCGGCGGCGGCCGCCGCGTCCTGCGCGCGGCCCTCTTCCTGCTGCAGCCGCCACATCTCGGCGAAGCGGCCGTCGGCATCCAGGAGCTCGCGGAAGGAGCCGCGCTCGACGATGCGCCCATGGTCGAGCACCAGGATCTCGTCCGCATCGACGATGGTGGAGAGGCGGTGCGCGATCACGAGCGTGGTGCGGTCGCGCGAGATCTCGGCGAGCTCGGCCTGGATCGACTTCTCGGTGCGCGAGTCGAGCGCGGAGGTCGCCTCGTCGAACACCAGGATCGGCGGGTCCTTCAGCACCGTGCGGGCGATGGAGACGCGCTGCTTCTCGCCGCCGGAGAGCTTGAGCCCGCGCTCGCCCACCGTGGTCTCCCAGCCGCCGGGAAGCCGCGCGATGAAGTCCGCGATGTGCGCCACGCGCGCCGCGTTTTCCACTTGCTCGCGCGTCGCCTCGGGCCGGCCGTAGGCGATGTTGTAGTAGATCGTGTCGTTGAAGAGCACCGTGTCCTGCGGCACCACGCCGATCGCGGCGCGCACGCTCGCCTGCTTCACGTCGCGCAGATCCTGGCCGTCGATGGTGATGCGGCCCGCATCCACGTCGTAGAAGCGGAAGAGGAGGCGCGCGAGCGTCGACTTCCCCGAGCCGCTCGCGCCCACCACCGCCACCTTGCGCCCGGCCGGCACCTCGAAGCTCACGTCGTGCAGGATGCGCCGCTCGGGGTCGTAGCCGAAATCGACGTGCTCGAAGCGGATCGCGCCGCCCTTCACGGCGAGCGGCGCCGCGCCCGGCCGGTCCTCCACCTCGCGGTTCTCGGAGAGCAGCTTGAACATGCGCTCCATGTCCGTGAGGGCCTGCTTGATCTCGCGGTACATGACGCCCAGGAAGTTCAGCGGGATGTAGAGCTGGATGAGGAGGGCGTTCACCATCACCAGGTCGCCGAGCGTGAGGTTGCCGGCGACGATCCCCTCGGCGGCGCGCCACATGAGGAGCGCCACGGCGGTGGCGATCACGGTCGCCTGCACGGCGTTGAGCAGGCCCAGCGAGGTCTCGCTCGTCACCACCGCGCGCTCGTAGCCCGCGAGGTTGGTGTCGTAGCGGCGCGCCTCGTACGACTCGTTGCCGAAATACTTGACGGTCTCGTAGTTGAGGAGCGAGTCGATTGCCTTGGTGTTCGCCTGCGAGTCGAGCTCGTTCATCTGCCGGCGATGCTGCGTGCGCCACTCCGAGATCGCGAACGTGAGCCCGATGTAGACCAGCAGCGCCGCGATCGTGATCACGCCGAACCACACGTCGAAGCGATAGACCAGAAAGCCCGTGACGAGCGAGATCTCGAGCAGCGTCGGCAGCACGCTGAAGACCATGAAGGAGAGCAGCGTCGAGATGCCGCGCGTGCCGCGCTCGATGTCGCGCGTGAGCCCGCCGGTCTGGCGCTCGAGGTGGAAGCGCAGCGACAACGCATGCAGGTGGTGGAACACCTCGAGCGCGATGCGGCGCATGGCGCGCTGCGCCACCTTCACGAACACCACGTCGCGCAGCTCGTTGAACACGGTGCTCGAAAGCCGCAGCAGCGCGTAGGCGGCGAGCAGCGCCGCCGGCACCGCGAGCATCTGCTTCGGGCCGGAGAGGCCGTCGACGATGCGCTTCATCACCAGCGGCACGCCGATGTTGGCGAGCTTGGCGGTGACGAGGAACGCGAGCGCGAGCACCACCCTCCCGCGGTATTCCCACAGGTAGGGCAGCAGCCGGCGGATCACGGCGAGGTCGCCGCGGGGCGCTTCGGGGGAGGAAGACCGGTGCGCCCGCGCGGGTGCCACGGCGGGCGCGCTACCGGAAGAAGAGCTCATGGATCGAACATATGGTAGCAGCGCGGCGCGTTTCCAACGGGGCGCGCCGAAGCGTCGGTGCCCGCTTGCGCCGAACGGACCTTGGCCCCCGCCCGGTGCGTCATGCCCGGGCCAAACGCCCCCGATAGCCTGCGGAATGCACTCGGCATGGATGCCGACGAGGTGACGCATGGCAACGCTGCGATGGATTTCCCGCATGGCTTGCGCCGCCATGGGCCTCGCCCTGGCCGCGCCGGCCTTCGCGCCGCCCGCCCTCGCCGCCAGCGCGCGCTCGGTTGCCGACACGGCGCCGCAGCCGGACAACGCCGCGTACCAGCGGCTGGTGCGGGCCGCGAGAGCCGTGGTCGGCGTCAAGGTGCGCGCGCTTCCCGATGCGCGCAGCAACGAGACGCTCGGCCAGGAACGCAACGGCTCCGGCGTCGTCATCAAGGGGGGGCTCGTCCTCACCATCGGCTACCTCATCCAGGAAGCCGACCAGGCGTGGGTCACCGATTCGCGCGGCGAGACGGTGCCCGCCACCGTCGTGGGCTACGACGATGCGACGGGCTTCGGCCTGCTCAAGCCCCTCGCGCACCTCGCACCGGAGCCGATCCGCATCGGCACCTCGTCGCCCATCTCGCAGCTCGACCGGATGATGATCGTGAGCGGCGGCGAGGAGCAGTCGATCTCGCTCGCGACGGTGGTCGCGCGCCGCCAGTTCGCGGGCTACTGGGAGTACCTCATCGACGGCGCGATCTTCACCGTGCCGCCGCGCCTCGACCACAGCGGCGCCGCGCTCATCGACAAGGACGGCGAGCTGGTGGGCATCGGCTCGCTCTTCGTGATGGATTCGCTGAAGTCGGACCAGCGCATCCCGGGCAACATGTTCGTCCCCATCGACCTCCTCAAGCCCGCGCTGGCCGAGATGTTGCGCTCCGGCGAGCAGAAGGCGAGCCACCGTCCGTGGCTCGGCGTCGATTCCCTCGAGGAGGACGGCCGCGTGAAAGTGATGCAGGTGAGCGACGAGGGCCCGGCCGCCAAGGCGGGCATCAAGGCGGGCGACATCATCCTGTCGGTCGACGGCGAGCCGGTGGACGGACTGCCGAAGTTCTACGAACGGCTGTGGAGCGTCGGCCCGCCCGGCACCGACGTGCGCCTCACGTTGCTGCAGGGCGCCGCCGTGCACGAGGTGATGGTGCGCTCGATCGACCACCAGCAATTCGTGCGGCACAAGCCCGGCATCTGACCGGCATCGCGAGGCCTATGATGCGCGGATGAATCCGCGCGAGGCGCTTCGTCTGCGCCGCATCCTCTACGCCGCCGCGTTCACGCGCGCGGTCGCGGTGGGCCTCGTCGCGGTGATGGTGGCGCTCTATTGCGCGCGCCTCGGCCTTTCGCCGGCGCGCGTGGGCGCCGTGATCGCCGCGGCGTTGTGGGGCGGCGCCGCGGCGACGCTCGCCACGCTGCTCGCCGGGCCCCGCGTGCCGCCGCGGGCGCTGCTGGTCGGGCTCACGGTGCTGCCCGCAGCCGCCGGCGGCGTATTCCTCTCCACCGGCTCCTTCCCGCTGCTGCTCGCCTCCGCCTTCGCCGGCATGTTCGCCGTGCACGGGCGCGACCGCGGCGCGATTCCGATCGTCGAGCAGGCGCTGCTTCCCGCGACCGCGAGCGACGCTTCGCGCACGCGCGTCTTCGCCTGGTACAACGTGCTGCTCGATGCCGGCTACGCGGCCGGCGGATTCCTCGCCGCGCTGCCGACGCTCCTCGAGGCATGGCTCGGCACGCCGCCGCTCGCCGGGATGCGCATCGCGCTCGCCGTCTTCTGCGCGCTGAACCTCTGCGCGGCGCTCCTCTACGTGCGCCTGCCCGCGACGCTTCGCGAGGCGCGCTCGGTAGGCCTCGGCGCGCTCTCGCCCGCCTCGCGCCCGATCGTGCGCAAGCTCTCGCTGCTCTTCCTCGTGGATGCGTTCGGCGGCGGGTTCATCGGCTCGGCGCTCTTCGCGTACTTCTTCGTCGAGCGCTTCGGCGCGAGCGCCGCGACCGTGGCGGCGCTCTTCGGCCTCGGACGGCTGCTCTCCGCGGGCTCGCATCTCGTCGCCGCGTGGCTCGCGCGCCGCATCGGGCTCGTGAACACGATGGTGTACACGCACATCCCGTCGAGCGTGCTGCTCTTCACCATCGTCGCCTCGGACCACCTCGTAGTGGCCGCCGCGCTCTTCCTGCTACGCGAGGGACTGAACGAGATGGACGTGCCGACGCGCCAGTCCTACGTGATGGCCGTGGTGCGCCCCGAGGAGCGGCTCGCGGCGGCGGGCGTGACGAGCCTGGTGCGTTCGGGCGGCTGGGCCGCCGCGCCGGCGCTCGCGGGATGGCTCATGCAGGCCGGCGGCCTCGGCCTGCCGCTGGTGGCCGCGGGCGCGACCAAGATCGCCTACGACCTCATGCTATGGCGCGAATTCCGGCGCGTCGCGCCGCCGGAAGAGACGCCCTCTCCCAAGGGAGAGGGAGCACTCAGTCGCAGACCGCCGGTGTCTCGACGAACGACTGCCCGCCGCCGTAGCTCTTGAGGGTCTCGAGGTTGCCGCCCTTGCGCATCTTCACCGCGCAGTACTTGAGCTCCGCGATCTTGCCGAACGGATCGAGCGCCGGGTTGGTGAGCATGTTCGCCGCCGCCTCGTAGTACGCGAACGGGATGAACACCGTGCCGCGCGGCGTGCCGTCGTCGGCACGCGCGGCGAGCGCGATCTCGCCGCGGCGCGAGGCCACCGTCACCGCATCGCCCGCCTTGGCGCCGATCGCATCGAGGTCGAGCGGATGCACGTAGACCACCGCCTGCGGCTCGATCGCGTCGAGCACCGAGGCGCGGCGCGTCATCGCGCCGGTGTGCCAATGCTCGAGCTGGCGCCCGGTGATGAGCACGTACGGGTACTCGGCATCGGGCCGCTCGTTCGCGGGGATGATGTCCGCCGGCACGAACTTGCCGCGGCCGTCCTGGGTCGGGAAGCTCTCGGTGAACACCACCGGCTGGCCCGGGTCGTCCTCGGTGCGGCACGGATAGGTGACCGACGATTGCGCCTCGAGGCGCTCCCACGTGATGCCGGTGATCGAGTTCATCGACGCGCGCATCTCGTCGAAGACCTCCGCCACGCCGCTTTCCGGGCCGCTGTAGTTCCAGTCGCATCCGAGGCGCTTCGCCATCTGCTGGATGATCCACAGGTCCTGGCGCGCATCGCCGGGCATGTCCAGCGCGCGGCGGCCGAGCTGCACCATGCGGTCCGTGTTGGTGACGGTGCCGGTCTTCTCCGGCCACGCGGAGGCCGGGAGCACGACGTCCGCCAGGTACGCGGTCTCGGTGAGGAAGATGTCCTGCACGACGAGGTGCTCGAGCTTCGCGATGCCCTCGCGCGCGTGGTGCGCGTTGGGATCCGACATCGCGGGGTTCTCGCCCTCGACGTAGACGCCCTTGATGCGTCCTTCGTACGCCGCATCCATGATCTCGACCACGGTGAGGCCCGGCGTGTGGTCGAGCTTCTGCCCCCAGAGCTTCTCGAAGCGCGCGATCGCCTTCGGGTCGTCCACCTTCTGGTAGTCGGGATACATCATCGGGATGAGGCCGGCGTCGGAGGCGCCCTGCACGTTGTTCTGGCCGCGCAGCGGATGCAGCCCCGTGCCCGGGCGTCCCACCTGGCCGGTCATGAGCGAGAGCGCGATCAGGCAGCGCGCATTGTCGGTTCCGTGCACGTGCTGCGACACGCCCATGCCCCAGAGGATCATCGAGCCCTTCGAGGTGGCATAGGCTCGCGCCACTTCGCGGATGGTCTCCGCGGGAATGCCGCAGATCGGCGCCATGACCTCGGGGCTGAAGCCCTTCGCGTTCTGCTTCAACGCCTCGAAGTTCGCGGTGCGCTGGCGCACGAACTCCTCGTTCACCAGGCCTTCGTCGAGGATGGTGTAGATCATGGCGTTCAGGAGCGCGACGTCGGTGTCGGCCTTGAACTGCAGGTAGCGCCACGCGTGGCGCGCGATGTCGTTCCTGCGCGGATCCATCACGACGAGCTTCATGCCGCGCTCGACGGCGTTCTTGATGAAGGTCGCGGCGACCGGGTGGTTGTTGGTCGGGTTGGAGCCGATGATGATCACCACCTCGGCCTTCGCCACGTCGGAGACCTGGTTCGAGACCGCGCCCGAGCCCACGCCCTCGAGGAGCGCCGCGACGGAGGACGCGTGGCAGAGGCGCGTGCAGTGATCGACGTTGTTGGTGCCGAAGCCGGTGCGCACCAGCTTCTGGAAGAGGTATGCCTCCTCGTTG
>JAICTR010000457.1 GCA_025936275.1 Burkholderiales bacterium | reverse complement strand
GTACCGGGGGGGCCTACGAGCAGGACGCCCTTCGGGATCTTGCCGCCGAGGCGCTGGAACTTGTGCGGGTCGCGCAGGAACTCGACGACTTCCTCAAGTTCCGCCTTCGCCTCGTCCACGCCCGCCACGTCGGCGAACGTGACCTGGTTCTGGTTCTCGTCGAGCATGCGCGCGCGCGACTTGCCGAACGAGAAGGCGCCGCCGCGTCCCCCGCCCTGCATCTGGCGCATGAAGAAGATCCACACGCCGATCAGCAGCAGCATCGGGAACCACGAGACGAAGATGTTCATGAGGAGCGAGGGCTCCTCCTCGGGCTTGGCCTCGACCGTGACGCCGTCCTTCATGAGGTCGCTCACCATCCACGGGTCCTGGATGCCCGGGGTGTTCACGACGAACGTCTTGCCGTCGCGCGTGGTCGCGCGCACGGTCTTCATGCTCTCGATCTTCGCCTTCGCGATGTGCCCCTGCTTCGCCTCCTGCATGAAGGTCGAGTAATCCATCGTGCTCTGGCTGGAGGCACGATTGCCGACCTGCATGAACACCATGGTCAGGATGACTCCGATCACGAGCCAGACCATGATGGTCCGAATGGTGTTGTTCACTTGGGCGAGTCCCTCTGCGGAAAATTCGTTCGGAAATCAGGAGGATGAAGCGGCTCCCTGGAGCACATCGGGCCGCCGTCGGGGAAATCAAGGCCCTCCGGCACCGGAATTCGCGGCCTCCTTGCGCCCGCGCGCGAGCAGGTATTGCTCGGCACTCTCGTCGCGCGATGCGGCGGGCTTGCGCACCGCGACTTTCCGGAACGCGGCGCGCAGCGACTTGAGGTAATCATCATACCCTGCGCCCTGGAAGATTTTGACCAGCAGCACCCCGTCTCGTTTCAGGTGCAACAGCGCGAAATCGCGCGCCGCCTCGGCGAGCGCCATCGCGCGCGCCTGGTCGGAGATCGCGATGCCGGAAAGGTTGGGCGCCATGTCCGAAAGGACCACGTCCACGCCGCGTCCCGCGAGCGCCGCATCCAGCGCGGCGAGCCCCGCGCGCGCCGTGAAGTCGCCCTGCACGAAGGCGACGCCCTCGACGGGCTCCATGGCGAGGAGGTCGATCGCGATGACGCGCCCCTCGGCGCCGACGCGCTTCGCCGCGACCTGCGACCAGCCGCCCGGGGCGGCGCCCAGGTCGACCACCGTCATGCCGCGCGCGAGGATGCGGTCGCGCTCGTCGATCTCGCTGAGCTTGTAGGCCGAGCGCGAGCGATAGCCCTCGCGCTTCGAGCGCTGCACGTAGGGGTCGTTCACGTGCCGGCGCAGCCACTGGCGGCTCGAATGCGAGCGCTTCACCGGCGCCCCCGCGCGTTATCATCGGGCGCGAGCGAAAAGCGCGGCGGGCCGGCCGGCACCGCCCGCGATCGGGATCCGGGCATCGGGGATGGAATGAACATCGGTTTCATGCGCAAGGTGGATTACTTCGCCGGCGTGCCGCTGTGCTTCGCGGCGAGTTTGTACACCTGGATCGCGGACCGCCTCGGCAAGCGCCCGATCGAACGCCCGCGCAAGGCGCTCTTCATCGAGCTCTCCGAGATGGGAAGCGCGATTCTCGCCGATCCCGCGATGCGCAAGATGCGCGCGGCCGGCGCGGAGCTGCACTTCGCGATCTTCGCCGCCAACGCGCCCAGCCTGCGCCTCCTGGGAACGGTGCCCGAGGCGAACGTCTTCACGATCCGCCACGACAATCTTCTCACGCTCGCCGTGGACAGCCTGCGCTTCCTCGCCTGGTGCCGGCGCCGGCGCATCGACACGGCGATCGACCTCGAGCTCGTCTCGCGCTACAGCGCGCTCCTCGGCGGTCTTTGCGGCGCCGCGCGGCGCGTGGGATTCCACGCGTTCCACAACGAGGGCCTCTACCGCGGCGCGATGCTCACGCGCCGCGTGCTCTACAACCCGCACCGCCACATCGCGAAGAACTTCGTGGCGCTGGTGAACGCCGCGCTCGCCCGCGAGGAGGAGCTGCCGTTCTCCAAGACCCGGGTCGAGGACGAGGAGGTGCGGCTCGCGCAGGCGCCCGGCGATCGCGCGGCCGAGGAGCGCATGCGCACGCGCGTCCGCGAGCGCTTCCCCGGCTACGACCCCGCCCGCCATCGCATCGTGGTGGTGAACCCCAACGCGAGCGACCTGCTGCCGCAACGCCGCTGGATGCCGGAGCGCTTCGTCGAGGTGATGCGCGGGCTCCTCGCCGCGGATCCCACGCTCCTCGTCGTGATCACCGGCTCGCCCGGCGAGCGCGAGCAGGCGGAGCG
>JAICTR010000054.1 GCA_025936275.1 Burkholderiales bacterium | reverse complement strand
TGCAGAAGAAGATGATCCGGCTCGCGCGCGAGCACAACAGGCTCACGATCACCGCGACGCAGATGATGGAGTCGATGATCTCGAGCCCGGTCCCGACCCGCGCCGAGGTCTCCGACGTCGCGAACGCCGTGCTCGACGGCACCGACGCGGTGATGCTCTCGGCCGAGTCTGCGAGCGGCAAGTATCCCGTCGAGACGATCGAAGCAATGCACCGCATCTGCGTCGAAGTCGAGCAGACGCAGCCGCTCAACCTCGAGCAGGATTTCCTCGACCGCGTGTTCGCGCGCGTCGACCAGTCGATCGCGATGGCGGCGCTCTTCACCGCTTATCACCTCAAGGTGAAGGCGATCGCCTCGCTCACCGAATCGGGCTCGACGGCGCTCTGGATGTCGCGCCTGAATTGCGGCGTGCCGATCTACGCCCTCACCGCGCAGACCGACACGCGCTACCGCTGCACCCTGTTCCGCGACGTCTATCCGCTGATGGTGAAGTACGTCGGAAGCGACCGCGAGGAGCTGCTCGCCGAGGCCGAGTCGGTGCTCGTCGCGAACGGCGTGGTCGTCCCCGGCGACATCATCGTGCTCACCATCGGCGAGCCGATCGGCAAGTCGGGCGGCACCAACACGATGAAGATCGTGAAGGTGGGCGAGCATCGCGGAGCGGTTTGAGCCGGCGCCCCCGGCACCCACGCACCCCCAAGGAGACATGCGATGGACACGAAGCTGATGACCGAAACCGCCCGGGCGATGGTCGCGCCGGGCAAGGGCCTGCTCGCCGCCGACGAGAGCGCGGGGACCTGCAAGAAGCGCTTCGACTCGGTGAACGTCGAGTCCACCGAGGAGAACCGCCGCGCCTACCGCGAGCTGCTCTTCACCACGCCGGGGCTGCCGGAGTACGTGAGCGGCGTGATCCTCTTCGACGAGACGATCCGCCAGAAGACGAAGGACGGCGTGAACTTCGCCGAGTACCTGAAGAAGAACGGCATCCTGCCCGGCATCAAGGTCGATGGCGGCGCGCACGACATGGCGCTGCATCCGGGCGAGAAGGTGACCGAGGGGCTCGACGGGCTCGCCAGGCGCATGCAGGAATACTTCGCGATGGGCGCGCGCTTCGCCAAGTGGCGCGCCGTGATCACCATCGGCGAAAGGATCCCCTCGCGCGCGTGCATCGAGGCGAACGCCCACGCGCTCACGCGCTACTCGGCGATCTGCCAGGAAGCGTCGATCGTGCCCATCGTCGAGCCCGAGGTGCTGCTCGACGGCAACCACACGGTGGAGCGCAGCGAAGAGGTCCACCAGGCGACGCTCGAAGCGCTCTTCCATTCGCTCGAGCGCCACGGCGTGTCGCTCGAGCACGTGATCCTCAAGGCGAGCATGGTGGTCTCCGGCAAGGAGAACGCCCGCCAGGCGCCGGTCGCGGAAGTGGCGGAGCGGACGCTGCGCGTCCTCAAGCGCACGGTGCCCGCGGCCCTTCCCGGCGTCGTGTTCCTCTCCGGCGGACAAACCGACGAGAACGCCACCGCGCACCTCGATGCCATGAACCGCATCGGCGGCGCGCCTTGGCCGCTCACGTTCAGCTACAGCCGCGCGCTGCAGGCGGTGGCGCTCAAGGCATGGCGCGGCAACGCGGCGAACGTCGGCACCGCGCAGAAGGCATTCCATCACCGCGCGAAGATGAACAGCCTCGCCGCGAAGGGCCAGTGGACCAGGAGCCTCGAGAAGGAAGCGGTCGCGGCGTGAAGCCGCTGCACGAGACGTCGATCGCGAGCCTTCCCCTCCTCGGGCGGGGGAAGGTCCGCGACATCTACGCGGTGGGCGACGACAAGCTCCTCATCGTCACCACCGACCGGCTCTCGGCCTACGACGTGGTGCTGCCGACGCCGATTCCCGAGAAGGGACGCGTGCTCACCGCGCTTTCCAATTTCTGGTTCGCGAAGCTCGCGCACATCGTCCCCAACCACCTCACCGGCATCGATCCGCAGACGGTCGTGGCACCCGGCGAGCGCGAGCAGGTCCACGACCGGTCGGTCGTCGTGAAGCGCATGCGGCCGCTGCCGATCGAGGCGGTGGTGCGCGGCTACCTGGAAGGCTCGGGATGGGCCGAGTACAGCGCGAGCGGCACGGTCTGCGGCATCGCGCTCCCGCCCGGATTGCAGCGCGCCTCGAAGCTTCCCGAGCCCATCTTCACGCCGGCCACCAAGGCGGAGGCGGGCCACCACGACGAGAACATCTCCTTCGAGCGCATGGGAGAGGCCGTGGGCCGCGAGCGCGCCGAGGAAGCGCGCCGCGTCGCGCTCGCGCTCTACCAGGCGGCGGCCGCCTACGCGCTCGAGCGCGGCATCATCATCGCCGACACCAAGTTCGAGTTCGGGCTCGATCGCGAGGACCGGCTGCACCTCATCGACGAGGCGCTCACCCCGGATTCGTCGCGCTTCTGGCCGCTCGACACCTGGCGCGTCGGCGCGAGCCCCGAGAGCTACGACAAGCAGTACGTGCGCAACTGGCTCGATTCGATCGGCTTCGCGAGGAAGCCCCCGGCACCGGACATGCCCGCCGAGGTCGCCCGCCGCACGTCCGAGAAATACCAGGAGGCGCTGCGGCGGCTCATGGGCTGACCGGAGCGCGCGCCGGAACCGCCGCCTCCGGGCGGCTGTCTTTCGCATACCGGCCGCCGTCTTGGCGCGCACCGGCGATGCACCCATCCCCTTGGACCGGAGCCTGCCCGATCAGAGCGGCGACGCGTCGGCCCCCCTACGCATCGCCATCGTCTCCCCGCTGCACGAGAGCGTGCCGCCGCGCTTCTACGGCGGGACCGAGCGCGTGGTCTCGTACCTCACCGAGGAGCTGGTGCGCATGGGGCACGACGTGACCCTCTTCGCGACCGCGGATTCGGCGACCAGCGCGCGCCTGCAGCCGATGGCGCGCCAGGGCCTGCGGCTCGATCCCGATTGCCGCGACCCGCTCGCGCACCACGTCGCGATGGTGCACGACGTGGTGGAGCTCGCCGACCAGTTCGACGTCGTGCACTTCCACCTCGACTACGTGCACTTTCCCGTGGTGCGCGAATCGGGCCTGCGCAGCCTCACGACGATGCACGGACGGCTCGACATCCCCGATCTCTATCCGCTGTTCCGCCGCTACGCCGACATGCGCCTGGTCTCGATCTCCGATGCCCAGCGCCGGCCGATGCCCTGGGCTTCGTGGATCGGCACGGTGCATCACGGCCTGCCGCGCGGAGTCCTCGACGCCGGCCCCGGCAACGGCGGCTACCTCGCGTTCCTCGGGCGCATCTCGCCGGAGAAGCGTCCCGACCGCGCGATCCGCATCGCGCGCCGCCTCGGCATGAAGCTCAGGATCGCGGCGAAGATCGAGAAGGTGGACCTCGCCTACTACGAGTCGGTGGTGAAGCCCATGCTCTCGGGACCCGGCGTCGAGTTCGTGGGCGAGATCGGCGAGCGCGACAAGGCCGATTTCCTCGGCAACGCCGCGGCGCTGCTGTTTCCCATCGACTGGCCGGAGCCCTTCGGCCTGGTGATGATCGAGGCGATGGCGTGCGGCACGCCGGTGCTCGCCTTCGGCTGCGGCTCCGTGCCCGAAGTGATCGTGCCGGGGCGCAACGGGTGGATCGTGTCGAGCGAGGAGGAAGCCGTGTCCGCGCTCGGGCGCCTCGGCGACCTCGACCGCAGCGCGTGCCGCCGCGCGTTCGAGGAGCGCTTCAGCGCGGAGCGCATGGCGCGCGACTACCTGCGGCTCTATCGCAGGATCGCCGCGCTCCCGCGGGCGACCCCCACGGTGCGCCGCGCCGCCGCATGAAGGACGCGACGCCGCTCGAGGAGGCGATCCGCGTCGGCGACCGCTGGTACGTGCTCGCGACCGCATCGCGCGAGGGCGATCCGCTGCGCGTCCTCAAGTTCGGCGAGAGCTTCGCGCTCTTCGACCGCTTCGGCGACATGCCGCGCGCGGGAAGCGGGGAGCACGGCTTCTACCACCAGGGCACGCGCTACCTCGCGCGCTACGAGCTGCGGGTGAACGGGCTGCGCCCGATCCTGCTGCACTCGAGCGCGCGGCGCGACAACAGCACGCTCGGCGTCGACGGCACCAACGCCGACCTGCACGACGGCGAGCGGCTCGCGACGGTAAAGGGCACGCTGCACATCGCGCGCTCCTGGGTGCTGTGGGAGGCGGCGTGCCACGAGCGACTGCGCGTGGAGAACTTCGGCCTCGAGCCGGTGCACGTGCGCATCGCGCTCGAGTTCGGCGCCGACTACGCCGACATCTTCGAGGTGCGCGGATACGAGCGCGCGCGTCGCGGCGAGGACCTCGCGCCGCAAGTGGGGCGCGAGCGCGTGGTCCTCGCGTACCGCGGACTGGACGACATCGAGCGGCGCACCACGATCGAGTTCTCGCAGCCGCCCGCGGCGCTGGACGCGGGGCGCGCGCAGTTCGAGCTCGACCTTCCCGCGCGCGGCCGCTTCGAGGTGGTGTCGCGCATCGCCTGCGACGCGCCGGCCGCTTCGGAGGGCGTGCCCTTCCTGAAGGCCGCGCGAAGCGTGGAAGACGCCTTCCGCCGCGAACGCGGCGCCGCGGCGCGCTCCACCAACGAGCAGTTCGACGACTGGATGCAGCGCTCCGCGGCCGACCTCACCATGCTCACCGCGGGCAATCCCCAGGGCTGCTACCCGTATGCGGGCGTGCCCTGGTACAGCGTGCCCTTCGGCCGCGACGGCATCCTCACGGCGCTCCAGTACCTGTGGGCCGAGCCCGCCATGGCGCGCGACGTGCTGCGCTTCCTCGCCAGGACCCAGGCGAGCGAGACGCGGCCCGAGCAGGACGCGGAGCCCGGCAAGATCATGCACGAGATGCGCCGCGGCGAGCTCGCGAACCTCGGCGAGATCCCGTTCGGCTGCTACTACGGCACGATCGACGCGACGCCGCTCTTCGTCGTGCTGGCGGGCGAGTATCACTGGCGCGCGGGCGATCGCGCGACGCTCGAAGCGATCTGGCCGAACATCGAGCGCGCGCTCGCCTGGATGGACCGCTACGGCGACCTCGACGGCGACGGCTTCATCGAGTACGCGCGCCGCAGCCGCACCGGGCTCGTGAACCAGGGCTGGAAGGACTCCGAGGACTCGGTGTTCCATGCCGACGGGCGGCTCGCGGAGGGACCGATCGCGCTTTGCGAGGTGCAGGGCTATGCGTACCTCGCGCGCGTGCATGCGGCGCGGCTCGCGCGCGTGCTGGGCCACGGGGCGCGCGCCGAAGCGCTCGAAGCGCAGGCGCGCGAGCTGCAGGCGAACTTCGAGCGCGCCTTCTGGTGCGAGGACCTCGGCACCTACGCGCTCGCGCTGGACGGCGAGAAGCGCCCGTGCCGCGTGCGCACCTCGAACGCGGGGCACGTGCTGTGGAGCGGCATCGCGCGGCCGGATCGCGCGCGGCGCGTGGGAGAGACGCTGCTCTCGCCCGACTCGTTCTCGGGCTGGGGCGTGCGCACCGTCGCACGCGGCGAGGTCCGCTACAACCCGATGTCCTACCACAACGGCTCCGTGTGGCCGCACGACAACGCCATCGCGGCGATGGGCCTCGCGCGCTATGGCATGAAGGAGAAGAGCGCGCGCATCGCCGCCGCGCTCTACGAGGCGAGCCTCTTCATGGAGCTGCACCGGCTCCCCGAGCTCTACTGCGGCTTCGAGCGCGCGCACGCGGGCGAAGGGCCCACGCTCTACCCGGTCGCCTGCTCGCCGCAGGCATGGGCCTCGGCGAGCGCGTTCTACCTCGTGAAGGCGTGCCTCGGCCTTTCCTTCCGTCCCGAGGAGCCGCGCATGCGCTTCCTGCACCCGGTGCTTCCCGGCTTCCTCGATCGGCTGCGGCTGGTGGACGTGCGCGTCGGCGACGCGGTGGTGGACGTGCAGTTCGAGCGCCACGGGCGCGAGGTGGGCGTGAACGTGATGCGCAAGCACGGCGAGGTCGAGGTCTCGGTCGTGCTGTGACCCCGCGCGCCGCGGCGTGAGAAACTAGCGCGATGCCCGCCCGCCTCGATCCCCGCGCGCTCACCCGCGAGCTCCTCGCCTTCGACACCATCAACCCGCCGGGCATGGAGCGCGCGTGCGCGCGCCACCTCGGCGCGATGCTCGAGAAAGCCGGCTTCCGCGTCGCGTTCCACGAGTTCGCCGAGGCGCGCACCAGCCTCATCGCGCAGATCGGCGGATCCGGCGACCGGCCGCCCATCTGCTTCACCGGCCACATCGACATCGTGCCGCTCGGCAGCGCGCCGTGGTCGCGCGATCCGTTCGCCGGCGAGACCGACGGCGACCGGCTCTACGGGCGCGGCTCGACCGACATGAAGAGCGGCATCGCCGCGTTCGTGACCGCCGCGATCGAGCTCGCCCACGACCTCGCGCGCGGCCCGGGCCTGCTGCTGGTGATCACGGCCGGAGAGGAGATCGGCTGCGAAGGCGCGAAGTACCTCGCCGACCACAAGCTCCTCGAGCGCGCCGGCGCGATCGTGGTCGCGGAGCCCACCGGCAACTATCCCTACGTCGGCCACAAGGGCCTCGCGTGGTTCGAGGTGGAAACGCGGGGCGTCACGGCGCATGGCTCGATGCCCGAGCTCGGCGACAACGCGATCGTGAAGATGGCACGGGTGATCGACGACCTCGCCGGCTTCCGCTTTCCGGTCGACTCCCACGCGGTGATGGGCAAGCCCACGCTCAACGTCGGCACGATCCGCGGCGGCCTCAACACCAACTCGGTGCCGGACCGCGCCGCGATCACCGTCGACACGCGCACGGTCCCGGGCATCGACCACGTGCACCTGTGCGAGTCGCTGCAGGCGCTGCTCGCGCCGCGCGGCGCGCGCGTGCGTCGCGTCGTGGATACGCCCTCGCTCTACACCGAGCCCGCGAACGAATGGGTGCAGGAAGTGTTCGAGGCGTGCACGCCGTACCTCGACGCCCCGCCCACGCCGAAGACCATCACCTTCTCCACCGACGGCGCGGACCTGAAGCGCGGCTTCGGCGGGGCGGTGCCCGCGGTGATCCTGGGCCCCGGCGAGCCCTCCCTCGCGCACCAGACCGACGAGTGGTGCTCGATGTCGCGCATCGAGCAATCGACCGAGCTCTTCCGCGGCCTCATGCGCCGCTGGAACGAGCGCTAGCTCATCGCGGCGCGCCGGCGCTCTCGCCGGTGCCGCCCAGCATCTCGTTGATGAAGCGCCATTCCTCGCGCGTGACCGGCGTGATCGAGAGGCGGTTTCCGCGCCGCAGCACCACCATGTCCTGCAGCTCGCGATAGCCGCGCATCTCCTCGAGCGGCATGAGGCGCGTCTTCTTCACCAGCTCCACGTCGACCAGCATCCAGCGCGGCGCCTCGCGCTGCGACTTCGCGTCGTAATAGGGACTCTTGCGGTCGAATTGCGACGCGTCGGGATAGGCGGCGCTCGCAACCCGGGCGATGCCGGCGATGCCCGGCACCGGACAGCTCGAGTGGTAGAAGAGCACGCCGTCGCCGACCTTCATCGCGTCGCGCATGTAGTTGCGTGCCTGGTAATTGCGGACGCCGAACCACGGCGTGCGCCGCTTCGGCGCGCGGACGAGATCGTCGATCGAGAACTCGTCCGGCTCGGACTTCATGAGCCAGTAGCGGGGGTTCACTGCGGTGTTCGCCCGGGCCGCACTCTCGAACCCAACGGTTCAAGGCGGTCGCCTGCCGAGCGCCGCAGGTACGTCCGACGTGGGACGCGCACAAAAGCGCTCTTGGCTGGCGTCCTGGCTAACAAGCTTATCGGTTCAAAGGATGTAAGCCCGGACGAACACCGCAGGAAACCCAGGTCCCTCGCTGCAGCGGCGCGCACGCCGCTAGAAGAGATTTTCCTGGTCGGCGGCGAGCGCCGATTCCACGGTTTCCTGCATCGCTTCGATTCTACCCCGGAAGGCGCCGGCGTCGAAGCTCGCGCCACCCGGACGGTTCGACAGGAGCTCGTGGGCGATGTTCAACGCGGCCATGATCGCGATGCGCTCGTTGCCGACGACCTTGCCGGTATCGCGCACCTCGCGCAGCTTCCGGTTGAGGTAATCGACCGAGGCGAGCAGCTGCTTCTCCTCGCCCTCGGGACAGGCGACGCGCAGCTCGCGCCCCAGCAGGCTGATGGTGACGGCGCCCTTCTCGCGCGACTTGGCTTCGCTCACGATTCGGTCTCCGGGATCTGCTTCAACAGGGCCTCGATGCGCGTACGCGCAGCGGCGAGCTTCTCCGCGAGGCGCGAGTTCTCGTCGGTGCGCGCGGCCACCTGCTGGCGCAGCTCGCGGTTTTCCGCGCGCAACGCATTGAGCCGTTGCACCAATTGCGCGAGCTTCTCTTCGAGGCTGGCGAGTTCCGAATCCATGCTCCCCACGGTATTGGAAAAAGCATGGCGCGTCAATCAGTAACGGCGCGTTTTGAAAGTCGTTTCGAGCGACAGCGCGTGTAGCTGGCGTATGATGCGCGGGCGAACGGATGCACGGGAAGCCGGTGGGAAGCCGGCGCTGCCCCCGCAACGGTATGCGAGGCGTTGGACCGCCATTCGCCACTGCGGCACGAGCCGTGGGAAGGCGGTGGCCGGAAGGAGCCCGCGAGCCCGGAGACCGGTCCGTCGTGGTGGAAACACCCGGAAGAACGCGAACAACGGCTTGCGGGGACGCTCGCCGACCGATCGAAGGACCGCCATGAGAACGTACGCCATCGCGGGGCTCGCGAGCCTCGCCGCGCTGGGCGCCCATGCCCAGGCAGGAAACCTCGCTTCCACACCGCTGCAGCTGGAATCCCTCGTCGTCACCGCCACGCGCTCGCTCACCGGGGAGCCGACGCTGCGCGATACGGTCGTCATCACGCGCGCGCAGATCGAGGACGCGGGGCCGCTCTCGCTGGGCGAGCTGCTGCAACGGCGCGCCGGCGTGGAGCTGCGCGCGACGGGCGGCCCGGGACAGCCGGAAAGCGCCTTCATCCGCGGCGCGGGCCCCGCACAGACGCTGGTGCTGGTCGATGGATTGCGCGTCGGCTCGGCGACCGCCGGCACCACCGCGATCGAGGCGATCCCGCTCGACATGATCGAGCGCATCGAGGTGGTGAAGGGACCGCTCTCGAGCCTCTACGGATCGGAAGCCGCGGGCGGCGTGATCCAGGTCTTCACGCGCGGCAAGGACGTGCCGAACCTCTTCGCCGCGGCGGGCTACGGCTCGGATCGCGACCGCCGCGGATCGGCGGGCCTCGCGACCTCCGACGGCACCACGCTGCTCTCGCTGTCCGCCGGCGCGCGGCGCGTCGATGCGCCGAGCGCCACCAACGCACGCAACCCGAGCTTCTTCCCCGACCGCGATCCGCACGAAAGCGCGTGGGCCGCGTTGCATGCCTCGCATCGCGCGTGGACCGGGGAGACGCTCGCGCTGGAGGCGTTCGGCTCGCGCTCGCGCACCGACTTCGATGCCGGGCCCGCGCCCGACGGCAGCAACCCGCACGACCGCGCCGACGAGACGCTTTCCGGCGTGCGCCTCACCTCTTCGGCAATGTTCACGCAATGGTGGTCGAGCCGCCTCACCATCGGCCAGGGACGCGACCGGCTGCAGTACTCGGGGCAGTTCGCCTCGCGCTTCGAGACGCGCACCGACCAGGCCTCGTGGATCAACGAGCTGCCGGTCGAGGGCGGCTCGCTACTGCTCGGCGCGGAGACGATCCGCGAAAGGGTGTTGCCGGATCGCGCGACGGACCCCACGACCGGCGAGGAGAGCGTCCTCTTCACGCGCAACCGTCGCGATACCGACTCCGTATTCGCGGCGCTTTCGCGCAGCGTCGCCGGCCAGCGCGTCGAGGCGAGCGTGCGCCGCGACCGCGAAGACCAGTTCGGCGATCGCAGCACGGGAAGCGTGAGCTACGGCTTCGATTGGCCGTCGTTCGCGCACCTCTCCGCGACGTGGGCGCGCGGCTTTCGCGCGCCGACCTTCAACGACCTCTACAGCCCGCCGTTTCCGGGCTTCTTCGTGCCGAACCCGGATCTGCGCCCGGAGCGCAGCACCAGCCGCGAGCTGAGCCTCGCGAGCCTCGGCGCCGCGGGCATGCGCTGGAAGCTCACGGCCTTCGACAACCAGCTCGACGACCTCATCGTGTTCAGCCCTTCGGCGCAGACCGTGCTCAACGTCGCGCACGCGCGCATCCGCGGGCTCGAGGCGGCCGTCGATGCGAGCTGGCTCGGCATCGAGTGGCACGGGAATGTCACCCTGCAGCGTCCGCGCGACGTCGACACGGGCCTCATGCTGCAATCGCGCGCGGAGCGCTTCGCGTCGCTCGACGCCAGCCGCCGCTTCGGCGCCTGGCGCACCGGGCTCTCGCTCTACGCGAGCGGCGAGCGCTTCGATTCGACCGACGAGTCGCCCGCGTCGCGGTTGCCGGGCTACGCGATCCTCGACGCGCGCGTGGCGTATGCCATCGACAAGCACTGGAGCGCCGAGCTCACGGCGACCAACCTCCTCGACCGGCGCTACGAGGGCGCGCTCGGCTACGACGCGCCCCGGCGCGCGGTATTCCTCGAGGTGCGCTTCGACGCCTACTGAGCTTCGCGCGGCTTGAGGATCAGGCCCTGGCCGGTCGGAAGGGAGAGGATCGACACGCCTTTCTCGCCGGCGAAGCGGTCCCACGCGTGCTTCTGGTTCACGTGCGCGGCCCAGCCGTAATCAT
>JAICTR010000141.1 GCA_025936275.1 Burkholderiales bacterium | reverse complement strand
ATGGCGGTCGTCGTCGGCGAGATGGTCGGCCACCCCCGAGAGGCGGGTGTGCACGTCGCCGCCGCCGAGCTCCTCGGCGCTCACGACCTCACCGATCGCCGCCTTCACCAGCGGCGGCCCGCCGAGGAAGATCGTGCCCTGGCCGCGGACGATCACCGCCTCGTCGCTCATCGCCGGCACGTACGCGCCGCCCGCGGTGCACGAGCCCATCACCACGGCGACCTGCGCGATGCCGGCCGCGGAGAGATTCGCCTGGTTGTAGAAGATGCGCCCGAAGTGCTCCTTGTCCGGGAACACCTCGTCCTGCAGCGGCAGGAAGGCGCCGCCCGAATCGACGAGGTAGATGCACGGCAGGCGGTTCTGCGCCGCGATTTCCTGCGCGCGCAGGTGCTTCTTCACGGTCAGCGGATAGTAGGTGCCGCCCTTCACCGTGGCGTCGTTGGCGACGATCACCACCTCGCGTCCGGAGACGCGCCCGATGCCGGTGACGAGACCCGCGCTCGGCGCATCGCCCTCGTACATGCCGAACGCCGCGAGTTGCGAGAGCTCGAGGAACGGAGTGCCGGGATCGAGCAGGCCCCGCACCCGCTCTCGCGGCAGGAGCTTGTCGCGCGCGATGTGCTTCTTCTGCGCCTCGGCGCCGCCGCCCTGCGCGACTTCGGCGACGCGCGCCCGCAGGTCGTCGGCCAGCGCGCGATGGTGCGCGGCGTTGTCGCGAAACGCCGGCGACGAGGGATCGAGCCGTGTGCGGATCGCCGGCATCGCTCAGGCCGTGCGCCGCGTGAAGGGCCGGTAGGAGAGGCGGATCGCGAGCGTGATGAAGGTCGCGCCGATGAACCAGCGCGGCTCGCCGCCGAGGAAGAGGTCGAGCGCGCCCACCGCCATCGGCAGCTCGCAGAGCGCGCCGCCGATGCCGAGCGCGGTGAGGAGCGAGCGCCGCAGCCGCGGATCGGGCGCTCCGCCGCGTTGCGCCATCGCCACGGCGTCATCGTCCAGCCGCCGCTTGTAGGTGCGCAGGTAATAGAGCGCCGGCACCGTCGCCACGATGATCGCCATGAAGGCGTAGGGCTTCATCGGGTCCGCCTTCGAGAGCGGCGCGCCCATCGCATGCACGAAGAAATACACGACGCTCGCGAGGACGATGGTGCCGACGACCTGCGAGACCCAGGCGGCGATGAGCGGCTGGCGCGGGTGCGGGGCGGCGCCACTCATGGAAGGGCGCGATGCGGTGAGCGCGGCGCCATCGCTATTGCATCTTGTCGACGCGGTCCAGCCCTTCCTCGGCCTTCTTGTTGAGGTCCGCTTGCAGCCCCTTCGCCTTGTCGAGGGCTTTGAGCTGCGTGCCGTAAGGTCCCTCGCGCGCGCGCTCCGCGGCCGCCTTCTGCTCCGCGGCGGCATCGGTCTTCGGCTGCTCGCTCCGCCCGCATGCGGCGAGCAGCAAAGCCGCCGCGACGCAGGCAAGGGCCACCCCGCGCGTGTTCACGCCCGCACCGCTTTCACGCGCTGCCGGATGTCGGCGCGCACCTTGGGCGGCAGGTGGTTCCAGCGCACGCCCGCGACCGCCCCGGCGAGCGCGAGGCACGCCGGCACGCCATCGCGCTCCGGGTTCGCGCGGCGCAGCTGCAGCCATGCGTCCCAGAAGCCGACGCGCATCAGCGCCTCCAGCGAATCGATGCCGACCGCGCGCAGGTCGGCGGCGAGGCCACGCCCGATGTTGGGCGTGCGTTCGATCGGAGTAGCGGTAGTCATCATGTTCATGGACATCAAATCACCTCCAGTGCGACTGCAGTGCCTTCACCGCCGCCGATGCAAAGCGCGGCGACTCCCTTTTTCAACCCCCGCTTCTTCAACGCGTAGATGAGCGTGGTGATGATGCGTGCGCCGGTGGCGCCGATCGGATGCCCGAGGGCGACCGCGCCGCCGTTCACGTTGATCTTCTCGTGCGCGATGCCGACGTCCTTCATCGCGGCCATGCTCACCACCGCGAACGCCTCGTTCACCTCGAAGAGGTCGACGTCGGAAGCCTTCCATCCGGCCTTCGCGAGCACCTTCCGGATCGCGCCCACCGGCGCGGTCGTGAACCACTCCGGCTCGTGCGCGTTGCTCGCATAGGCGACGATGCGCGCGAGCGGCTTCGCGCCGCGCTTCTTCGCCTCGGACTCGGTCATCATCACCAGCGCCGCCGCGCCGTCGGAGATGGAGGAGGAGGTGGCCGCCGTCACGCGGCCATCCTTGTTGAAGGCGGGCCGCAGCGTCGGGATCTTCTCGAGCTTCACCGTGTAGGGGGTCTCGTCCTCCTTCACCACTTCCTCGCCGGCGCGGGTCTTCACGGTCACCGGCGCGATCTCGTCGGCGAAGGCGCCGGATTTTTCCGCGGCGAGCGCGCGCGTGGTGGATTCCTTGGAGTACGCGTCCATCTGCTCGCGCGTGAAGCCGTACTTCTCCGCGGTCTTGTCGGCGAAGTGGCCCATGGGCTTGCCGACGTACGCATCCTCGAGGCCATCGGTCGCCATGTGGTCGAGGAGCTGCTGCGCGCCGTAGCGATAGCCGCCGCGCGCCTTGGGCAGCAGGTGCGGCGCGTTGGTCATCGATTCCATGCCGCCCGCGACGACCACCTTCGCGTTGCCGGTGGCGAGCGCGTCGCAGGCCATCATCGCGGCCTTCATGCCCGAGCCGCACATCTTGTTCACGGTGGTCGCGGGCGTGGTGTTGTCGAGCCCCGCCTTGATCGCCGCCTGGCGCGCCGGCGCCTGGCCCTGGCCCGCCTGCAGCACGCAACCGAAGATGACGTCGTCCACCTCGTTCGACTTCACGCCCGCCTGCTCGACCGCGGCCCTGATCGCGGTGGCGCCCAGCTCCGACGCGCTCACCGTGTTGAACTTGCCCTGCATGGCGCCGATGGGGGTGCGCTTGGCGCCGACGATGACGATGTTTTCCATCACTGCTCCTGCCTTTCCGTGCTGCCGGTCAAACCGATTCCGCGAAGAGCTCGCGCCCGATCAGCATGCGGCGGATCTCGTTGGTCCCCGCGCCGATGTCGTAGAGCTTCGCATCGCGGAGCAGGCGCCCCGCGGGAAACTCGTTGATGTAGCCGTTGCCGCCCAAGGCCTGGATCGCCTCGAGCGCGACCTGCACCGCGTTCTCGGAGGCGAAGAGCAGGCACGCGGCCGCGTCCTTGCGTGCGGCGCGCCCGCGGCCCTGGTCGAGGGCGCCCGCGACGCGGTAGCTGAAGGCGCGCGAGGCCTGCAGCTTCGTGTACATGTCGGCGATCTTTCCCTGCATCAGCTCGAAGGTGCCGATCGGTTCGCCGAACTGCTTCCTCTCGTGCACGTAGGGAAGCACCAGGTCCATCGCCGCCTGCATGATGCCGATCGGGCCGCCCGAGAGCACGCAGCGCTCGGTATCGAGCCCGCGCATCAGCACGCGCGAGCCGCCGTTCACCTCGCCCAGCACGTTCTCCTGCGGGATCTCGCAATCGCGGAACACGAGCTCGCAGGTGTTGGACCCGCGCATGCCGAGCTTGTCGAGCTTCTGCGCGGTGGAGAATCCCTTCATGCCCTTCTCGACGAGGAAGGCGGTCATGGCGCGCGAGCCCCGGTCCTTCGGCGCGGTGCGCATGTAGACGATGAGGACATCCGCATCGGGCCCGTTGGTGATCCACATCTTCGAGCCGTTGGCGATCCAGCGATCGCCCTTCTTCTCCGCGCGGCATGCCATGGAGCCCACGACGTCGCTTCCCGCGCCGGGCTCGCTCATCGCGAGCGCGCCTACGATTTCGCCCGAGCAGAGCTTCGGCAGGTACTTGCGGCGCTGCGCCTCGTTGCCATTGAGGTAGAGGTTGTTCACGCACAGGTTCGAGTGCGCGCCGTAGGAAAGGCCCACCGAGGCCGATGCCCGCGAGATTTCCTCCATCGCGACGAGGTGCGCGACGTAGCCCAATCCGGTGCCGCCGCAGGCCTCGGGCACCGTCATGCCGAGCAGTCCCAACTCGCCGAGCTTCGTCCACATGTCGGCCGGGAACTCGTTCTTCGCGTCGATCGCGGCGGCGCGGGGCGCGAGCTCCGCGTCGCACAGGCGCTTCACGGTGTCGCGAAGCGCATCGAATTCCTCGGTGAGATGGGTATCGAACTGCATCCGGCTCCCTGGGAAGATCGTCGCCCGCACGCGGCGGGGCTGAGCCGGCCTTCCTCGGGGAGGGGCCGGACTCTAATTATCGCTCATCTTCGGGGGCTTTGCCGCTCCGCGATACGATTGAAACGCGGGCCGCCTACCTGGCGGCCATGCGGATCGCGCCATCGAGGCGGATCACCGCGCCGTTCAGTACCTCGTTCCGGACGATCTCGCGCACCAGCGAGGCGTACTCGTCGGGCCGGCCGAGGCGCGGCGGGAAGGGCACCTGCTGCCCGAGCGAGGCGCGTACCTCCTCGCTCATGCCTTGCAGCATCGGCGTATCGAAGATCCCCGGCGCGATGGTCATCACGCGGATGCCGAACTTCGCGAGCTCGCGCGCGACGGGAAGCGTCATCCCGTTCACGCCCGCCTTCGAGGCGCTGTACGCCGCCTGGCCGATCTGCCCCTCGAAGGACGCGACCGACGAGGTGTTCACGATGACGCCGCGCTCGCCGTTGGCGAACGCCGGCTGCACGCTCATCTTCGCGGCGGCGAGGCGGATCGCGTTGAACGTGCCGACGAGGTTGATCTTCACCGCGCGCTCGAAGCTCGCCAGCGCATGGGGTCCGTTGCGACCCACGACCCGCTCGCCGGGCGCCACGCCGGCGCAATTCACCAGGCCGTGGAGCGCGCCGAACGAGGTGATGCACGCGTCTACGGCCGCCTGCATCGAGGCTTCCTCGGTCACGTCGCACCTCACGTAGCGGCCGTTGCCGCCGAGCTGCTTCGCGACCGAATCGCCGGCGTCGGCGATGTCGGCGATCACGACCTTGCCGCCCTCTTGCGCGAGCATCTTCGCGGTGGCGGCGCCCAGGCCGGAGCCGCCGCCGGTGACCAGAAACACGTTGTCGGAAATCTGCATGGCGTTCCTATGGGGATGGCAAACGGACGGCGACGATCGGGAGGTCGCGCTCCAGCGCCCAGCGCTCCCAGTGCGCGGCGCTTTGCGCGGCGAAGCGCGCGGCGAGCGCGTCGCGCGTGAGCTCCTGGAGACCGAAGGCTTCGGCGAGCCGCCGCGCGAAGTGCGGCTCGAGCGCCGCGACGGCGATCCACCCCTCGCGCGCCTCGTAGAGATTATAGGCGGCGAGCCCGCCGCCCAACGGCCCGCCGCGGCGCGTGAGGCCTTCGGCGAGGGGCTGCGCGAGGAAGGCCGCGGCATCGTCGAGCGGCACGGTCGCCGAACGCCCCCGGCCGTCGCGATCCCTGGCATGGATCAACGCGAGCGCGGTGGAGACGGCGCGCTCGGCGCCCGCCATGTCCGCGAAGAGCGTCGCGGGCAACGCCGGCGGCGCGAGGAGGCCGTGCGCGGCGAGATAGGTGAGGTCGTGCCCCGCCTTTTCTTCGTGCGGCGGCGCATGGCCGGTGATCGCGAGCGAGCAGAGGCGCGGGTGGCGCTCGGCGAGCGAGCGTGCATCGAGTCGCAGGCGGGCGAGGGCGGAGGCACGTTGCGCGGTGACGAGCAGGTCCGCGGCGGCGAGGAGCGCATCGAGATCGCGTGCGCCTTGCTCGCCCTTGAGGTCGAGGCGCCGCACGTCCATTCCGTCGCTCAGGCGCCGGTACCACGCGGGGGCGAAGCCCTCGAGCGGATCGCCGCCCGGCGGCTCGACCTTCGCCACGCGCGCGCCGAGGTCGCGCAGCCGCGCGCATGCGGCGGGCCCGGGCAGGTTCACCGCGGTGCTCACGACGCGAAGTCCGTCGAGGAGTTTCATGGCATAAAGTCTATATGGCCGTGTCCCTTCCCCCCACCGTGCGCCCGATCGTGCGCGGCTGGCTCAACTCGAACATCGTCGTGCTCCGTGCGCCAGGCGACAACGTCGCGATCGACTCGGGCTACTGCACGCATCGCGAGGAGACGCTCGCCTTGCTCGCCGGTCCCGCGGGCCTCGAAGGCGAGCCGCTCGAGCGCCTCATCAACACCCATTGCCACTCCGACCATATGGGCGGCAACGCGGCGATCGCCGCGGCGCACGGCTGCCGCGTCACCATTCCCGAAGGCGAGGTGAAGCACGTCGAGCCATGGACGCCGCAAAGCGTCTGGATGGCGCGCTTCGACCAGCGCGCGGACCCGTTCCGCTTCGACGACACGATCGGCGCGGGCGACACGTTCGAGGGCGCGGGCCTCACCTGGGAAGCGCACGGCGCTCCGGGGCACGACATGGACGCGCTGGTGTACTTCGAGCCGCGGCATCGGCTCCTCGTCTCCGGCGATGCGCTGTGGGAAAACGGGATGGGATTCGTCTGGCCGGAGGAGGGCGCGAACCCGGCGGTCGCGGCCGCGCACGCGGCGCTCGATGCCATCGCGCGCCTCGATCCGGCGATCGTGATTCCAGGACATGGCGAGCCGTTCGCGGATACGGCGGCCGCGATCGGCCGTGCGCGCGCGAGGCTCGACGCCTTCGCCGCCGATCCCGCGAAGGCCGCGCGCCACGCGCTGAAGGTGCTCTTCGTCTTCGCGCTGCTCGACAAGGGCTCGATGCGCGTCGAGGACCTCGAGCCCTACCTGGCGCGCGTTCCCTGCTATGGCGAGCTCGCGCATCGCTTCCTCGGCATGGAGGTGCCCGCCCTCGCGCGATGGATGCTCGCGGATCTCGAGCGCGCCGGCGCGGTCACGGTGCGCGACGGCCTGGTGCGCCCCACGATGCCCGCGTAAAAAAGCCCTCCCGCCCGCCTAGAAGCGCGGCTACACTAGCCCAAACGGAGGAGACCGCCCCATGACGGTGGTGACCGGGACGCGCGACACGTTCCCGAAGCTGCTGCTCGCCCATGCGCGCGAGCGCGGGTATCGGCCGGCCATTCGCGAGAAGGAATACGGCATCTGGCAGGCCTGGACCTGGCGCGAGATGCGCGACGAGGTCGAGTGGCTCGCGGCGGGCCTTGCCGAGGCCGGGCTCGCTCGCGGCGCGCACATCGCGGTGATCGGCGCCAATCGCCCGCGCCTCTACTGGACGATCACCGCCGCGCAGGCGCTCGGCGCGATCCCGGTGCCGTTCTACGAGGACGCGATCGCCGACGAGATGGTGTACGTCTTCCAGGATGCGGAGATCGCGTTCGCGGTGGTGGAGGACCAGGAGCAGGCCGACAAGCTCCTCGAGATCCTGCCGCGCT
>JAICTR010000508.1 GCA_025936275.1 Burkholderiales bacterium | reverse complement strand
GCCCGCGGCGTCGCCACGCGCGAGGCGCACGGCGCCGGTGAGCGTCAGCGCATCGAGGTGGCGCGGCTCGCGCTGCAAGACGGCGGCGCACGACGACTCGCACGCGTCGAGCGCGCCCTGGCGGTACGCCGCGTGTGCCTGCTGCATCGCCTGCGCGATGGAGAAGGCACCGCCGCTCATCCGGCCGCGTTCTTATCGAGTCGCGACTCGAGCTCGGTGATGCGCGCTTCGAGCGCCGCGAGCTTCTCGCGCGCGCGCGCCAGCACCTGCGCCTGCGCGTCGTATTCCTCGCGCGTGACCAGGTCCAGCCGCGCAAAGGCGCTCGCGAGGAGGCCGCGGAAGTTGCGCTCCAGGTCCCGTGCCGGGTTCGCCGCGGCGAGCTCGGCCAGCCGCGCGCTCAGTTCGCTCAGGAAACGCTCGTTCATTCCGTTTTCCGGTGAGGTTTCGTTTGCCGGGGCTCCGACGGGGTGCCGCACCCGGTTGGTGCCGCGCGCACCTTCCTCGCACAACGCGAGTGCCGTTGCGGCGGCGATTCCTTCATTCGCATCGCGCTCGCCGCCGCGGCACGCCGCCGGACGGCGCTGGCACGCTTGCTGCTGATGGGTCGCGCAGCCATTCCCCTCGAACCGCACAAGGATACAAGACATGGCGCTCGCGCCCCGCAGCATCGTGGCATGCATGGCGGCCCTTGCCGCGACTTCCGCCCTCGCCGACGATCCGCCGGCATTCACCGTCACGCCGCGCATCGCGCTCTACAGCGAGTACGAATACCGCGGCATCGCGCAGACCTCCGAGGATCCGGCGCTGCAGGCGAACCTCGATTTCGTCCATCGCAGCGGTTTCTACCTCGGGACGTTCCTCTCGAACATCAAGTGGCTGAAGGACACCGCGGACGCGAACGGCTTCTCGACCCGCGCCAACCTGGAGTGGGACCTCTACGGCGGCTATCGCTTCGAGGTCGCGAAGGGGTGGACCGTCGACGTGGGCTACCTGCGCTACGAGTATCCGCGCTCCGGCGATTTCCATCCCAGGCCCAACACCGACGAGGCTTACATCGGCCTCGCCTACGGCATCGCGGCGCTGAAGTACTCGTATTCGTTCGACGACACCTTCGGCGTCCCCGAAAGCAAGGGCTCCGACTACGTGGAGCTCGCGGTGAACTATCCGCTGCCGATGCTTCCGGCATTCACGTTGAACGGCGTGGTCGGGCACCAGCGCTACAAGGGCACGCAGCCGAACGGCTTCGACAACGGCTCGCTCTCGTACACGGTATGGAAGGCCGGCGGCACGTGGGATTTCGGCAACGGCCTCAACGTCGGCGCGTACTACAAGGGCACCGATGCCGAGGGCGCGCTCTACACCGTGAAGGGGCGCGACTGGAGCCGCGATCGCGTCGTGGGCTTCGTTTCCTACGCGAAGACTTTCTGAGGGAGGCCGCCATGAAGCTCGTCACCGCCATCATCAAGCCGTTCAAGCTCGACGAGGTGCGCGAGGCGCTCTCGGCGATCGGCGTGCAGGGCATCACGGTCACCGAGGTGAAAGGCTTCGGCCGGCAGAAGGGCCACACCGAGCTCTATCGCGGCGCCGAGTACGTCGTGGATTTCCTCCCCAAGGTGAAGATCGAGGCCGCGCTCGACGAGGCGCTCCTCGAGCGCGCCCTCGAGGCGATCGAGAAGAGCGCGCGCACCGGAAAGATCGGCGACGGGAAGATCTTCGTCTTCGACCTCGAGCAGGTCGTCCGCATCCGCACCGGCGAGACCGGCGCCGACGCGCTTTGAACAGGGAGAACAGGACCATGAAACGTTCGATGATCTTTCTCGCCCTCGT
>JAICTR010000241.1 GCA_025936275.1 Burkholderiales bacterium | reverse complement strand
CGGTCCCGGCGACATTCCCGCTCGGCAACGCCGGCTTCGAGGAGAACCACCGCGAGGGCGACTGCGCACCGCACTGGGGATGCAGCGCCCATGCGGACCCGACTTCGGTCCGGTTTTTCGCCGGCCCGGGCGCGCCGCCCTCGGGCGCCGGCAGCCTCTGCATGGAGCCGGTGAAGCACGAGCCATGGGCGATCGTGAGCCAAGGGCGCTTCGATCGCGCCCTGCGCGGCAAGCGGTTGCGCTTCCTCCTCGACGTGAAGCTGGATGCCGTGACCGGCCACGGCGCGGGCGCCGTCGTGACGGCGCACGGCGGGCATGGAGAGCGGCTCGACGCGAAGGAAAGCGTCCTCACCGGCACCCACGATTGGCGCACGCTCACGGTGGATTTCATGGTGCCGGCCGGCGCCGCCGACGTCGACGTCGGCGGGATCCTGCAAGGCCGCGGGCGCCTGTGCATCGACAACGCGCGCGTGGAGGTGCTGCCGTGAAGCCATCGTCGCAAACGCTGGAGTCGTTCGTCGGCAATACGCCGCTCGTCCGCCTGCAGCGCATTCCCGGCGCGACATCCAACGTGCTGCTCGCCAAGCTCGAGGGCAACAATCCCGCGGGCTCGGTGAAGGATCGCCCCGCGCTTTCCATGATCCTCGGCGCCGAGCGCCGCGGCGAGATCGAGCCGGGCGACACGCTGATCGAGGCGACCAGCGGCAACACCGGCATCGCGCTCGCGATGGTGGCGGCGATCCGCGGCTACCGGATGGTGCTCGTGATGCCCGAGCACCTCACCGTCGAGCGGCGCCAGTCGATGGCGGCGTACGGCGCCGAGATCGTGCTCACGCCGAAGGCGGGGGGCATGGAGCTCGCGCGCGACACGGCGCTGCGCATGCGCGACGCCGGCGAGGGCGTGATCCTCGACCAGTTCTCCAACCCCGACAACCCGCTCGCGCACTACACCGGCACCGGTCCGGAGATCTGGCGCGACACGCAGGGCAAGGTCACGCATTTCATCGCGACCATGGGAACCACCGGCACGCTCATGGGCTGCTCGCGCTTCCTCAAGGAGAAGAGCAAGGCGATCCAGATCGTCGGCGTGCAGCCCGCGCCGGGCCAGAGCGTGCCCGGCATCCGCAAGTGGCCCGAAGCGTACCTGCCGAAGATCTACGATGCCGCGCGCGTGGACCGCATCATCGAGGTGACGCAGCAGGAGAGCGAGGAGATGTCGCGTCGGCTCGCGCGCGAGGAGGGCATCTTCGCCGGCATCTCGGCGGGGGGCGGGCTCGCCGCGGCGATGAAGCTCTCGGCGGACGTGAAGGACGCGGTGATCGTGCACATCGTGCCCGACCGCGGCGACCGCTACCTCTCGACCGGCGTCTTTCCGGCGTGAAGAGGGGCGTCAGCCCGCCTCGCGACCGCCGCGCCGATCCATGATCCCGATCCTCGTCTTCGATATCGAGACGATTCCCGATGCGGCGGGCCTGCGCAAGGTGTGGGACCTCGCGCCGGAGGTGAGCGACGACGCGGTGGTGGAGCTCGCGATGCAGCGCCGGCGCCAGGCGACGGGGAGCGATTTCCTGCCGGTGCACCTGCAGCGCGTGGTGGCGGTTTCCTGCGCGATGCGCAGCACCGAGGGACTGCGCATCTGGTCGCTCGGCACGGCCGAAGACGGCGAGCGCGACATCGTGCAGCGCTTCTTCGACGGCATCGAGAAGTACACGCCGCAGCTCGTGTCGTGGAACGGCAGCTCCTTCGACCTGCCGGTGCTGCATTACCGCGCGCTCATCCACGGCATCCCCGGCTGCTGCTACTGGGACGTGGGCGATTCGAACCGCGACTTCCGGTTCAACAACTACCTCGCCCGCTTCCATACGCGGCACACCGACCTCATGGACGTCCTCGCGGGCTACGTGAACCGCGCCTGGGCGCCGCTGGACGAGGTGGCGGTGCTTTGCGGGCTTCCGGGCAAGCTCGGAATGGACGGCTCGAAGGTGTACGGCGCGTGGAAGCGCGGCGAGATCGAGGCGATCCGCAACTACTGCGAGACCGATGTCGCCAACACCTACGCGCTCTACCAGCGCTTCCAGCTGATCCGCGGCGCGCTCACGCCCGAGGCTTACGCCGCCGAGGTGCGGGTGCTGCGCGATTTCCTCGCGGCGCAGGACGCGCCGCACTGGAAGGAGTTCGCGGCCGCCTGGAAGTGACGCGGACCAAAATCGCGGGAACGCGGATGAACGCAGCAAAAACGGACGCAGATGAACGCAGAAGATCGAAGTACGAAGCGGCTTGCTTCTTCGCGCCGCCAGCCGTCGATGAATGCCGGCCGTCGCAGGTGAATCCGCGGATATCTGCGTCCGTTTTTCCTGCGTTCATCCGCGTTTCTCGCCTTTTGCCTCCGCCAGCCCCGCCCGCCTGAACGGTGTTCGCTCGTTGAGCTCGTCCACGTAGGCGTCGATGCCGGCGCCCTCGCGCGCGAGGAAGTCGTCGATCGCGCGCGCGAAGGCAGGGTGTGCCAGCCAGTGGAAGGAGCGCGTCTCCTCGGCGAGGAAGCCGCGCGCATGCTTGTGCTCGCCCTGCGCGCCGCCCTCGAAGCGCGCGATGCCGCGCTCGATGCAGAACTCCATCGCCTGGTAGTAGCACGCCTCGAAGTGCAGGCCCGGCACGTGCTCGACGCTCCCCCAGTAGCGCCCGTACAGCGTGCCGCCGCCGAAGAGGTCGAGCGCCGCGGCGATCGGCCGCCCGTCGCGCTCGGCGATCACGAGGAGCAGCGCCTCGGGCATGCGCTCGGCGATCATGCCGAAGAAGCGGCGGTCGAGGTACGGCGTCGAGCGGTGCTCGCGGTAGGTGCGCCGATAGCACGCGGTGAAGAAATCCCAGTCCCGCTCGCTCGCTTCGCGCCCCGTCACGCGGCGCAAGGCGACGCCGGCTTCCGCGACGCGGCGCCGTTCCTGGCGGATCTTCTTGCGCTTGTCGTGCGCGAGCTCGGCGAGGAACGCCTCGAAGGACGCGTATCCCGGATTGCTCCAGTGGAACTGCACGCCGCGCCGCTCGAGGAGGCCCATCGCGCGCAGGGTCGCCGCATCCGGCGCCGCGGGGAAGAGCACGTGCAGCGAGGAGAGCCGCGACTCCCGCGCGAGCGCGAGCATCGCCTGCGCGAGCTGCGCGCGCGCCGCGGCGTCGCCGGCGAGGAGCCGCGCGCCGGTGGCCGGCGTGAACGGCACCGCGCAGAGGAGCTTCGGGTAGTAGGCGATGCCGTGCCGCTCGTAAGCATCGGCCCACGCCCAGTCGAACACGTATTCGCCGAACGAGTGCGACTTCGCGTAGACGGGCGCCGCGCCGGCGAGGGTCGCGCCATCCCAGAGCGTCGGATAGCAGGGCGACCAGCCGCTCGCGGGCGAGGCGCACCCGCTGCGATGCAGGCTATCGAGGAACGCGTAGCAGAGCGTCGGATTGCCATCGGCGAGCGCGTCCCAGGCGAGCGGGTCGATGCCGTCGAGCGAATCCAGGATGCGGAGGGAGTGCGCCACGTCGCTATAATTGCCCCTTCCCCGATTCTAGCCGCTCGCCGGCATCCGCCCGCTCCCCGATGAAGATCGCCGTCGCCCAGATCAACACCACGGTGGGCGACTTCGCCGGCAATGCGGACCGCATCCGCCGCGCGGTCGAAGCGGGACGCGCCGCCGGCGCCGCGCTCGTGGTCACGCCCGAGCTCGCGCTTTCCGGCTACCCGCCCGAGGACCTGCTGCTGCGCGACGATTTCTGCGACCAGTGCTCGGCCGAGTTGATGAAGCTCGCGCCGTTCTGCCTCGACATCGCGGTGATCGTCGGCTACCCGCACCGCGAGGGACGCACGCGCTACAACGCCGCGGCGGTGCTGCGCGGCGGGCGCATCGAGGCGGTCTACTTCAAGCAGCGCCTGCCCAACTACCAGGTCTTCGACGAGAAGCGCTACTTCGAGACCGGCAACCGACCGTGCGTGATCGACGTGCAGGGCCGCAAGGTCGGCATCACCATCTGCGAGGACCTGTGGTTCCCGGAGCCCGCGGCGCAGGCGAAAGCCGCCGGTGCCGAGCTCCTCGTATCGCTCAACGCCTCGCCCTTCCACCGCGCGAAGCTCGCCGAGCGCTACCAGATCATGGGCGCACGCGTGAAGGAGACGAAGCTC
Source organism: Burkholderiales bacterium (assembly GCA_025936275.1). Lineage (GTDB taxonomy): Bacteria > Pseudomonadota > Gammaproteobacteria > Burkholderiales > Usitatibacteraceae > Usitatibacter. The sequence goes on along the minus strand of JAICTR010000241.1, from coordinate 628 downwards.
CCGCTCCTCTACGTGCACTGGACCGGCGGCCAGGACGAGCTGGTGTTCGACGGCGCCTCGTTCGCGCTCGACGCCGAGGGCATGCTCGCCTACCAGGGCGAGACCTTCCGCGAGGCGGTGGACATCGTGGAGTTCGAGGGCAAGGCGGTGCGCGGCCCGATCGCCCCGCCGCTCACGGAAGAGGAGACGATCTACCGCGCGCTCATGACCGGCGTGCGCGATTACGTGAACAAGAACCGCTTTCCCGGCGTGCTGCTCGGGCTCTCGGGCGGCATCGATTCGGCGCTGGTGCTCGCGATCTGCGTCGATGCGCTGGGCGCGGAGCGCGTGCGCGCGGTGATGATGCCTTCCGACTACACGGCGGGGATGAGCATCGAGGATGCGCGCGAGATGGCGCGCATCCAGGGCGTGCAGTACCACGAGATCGCGATCAAGCCGATGTTCGACGCGTTCCGTGCGGCGCTTGCCCCGGCCTTCGCCGGCCTTCCGGAGGACACCACGGAAGAGAACCTGCAGGCGCGGATCCGCGGCTCCCTCCTCATGGCGTTCTCCAACAAGTTCGGCGCCATTGTCGTCACCACGGGCAACAAGAGCGAGATGGCGACCGGCTACGCCACGCTCTACGGCG
>JAICTR010000451.1 GCA_025936275.1 Burkholderiales bacterium | reverse complement strand
TCTGCGACCAGGGCGGCGAATGCCAGCTCCAGGACCTCGCGGTGGGCTACGGCGCCAGCGGCTCGCGCTACGACGAAGACAAGCGCGTCGTGGTCAACAAGAACCTCGGTCCGCTCATCGCGACCGACATGACGCGTTGCATCCAGTGCACGCGTTGTGTCCGCTTCGGCCAGGAGATCGCGGGTGTCATGGAGCTCGGCATGGCCGGGCGCGGCGAGCATGCCGAGATCCTCACCTTCGTGAGCCGTACCGTGGATTCGGAGCTCTCGGGCAACGTCATCGACCTCTGCCCGGTGGGCGCGCTCACCTCGAAGCCCTTCCGCTACACCGCGCGCAACTGGGAGCTCACGCGCCGGCGCAGCGTCTCGCCGCACGACTCGCTCAATTCGAACCTCATGGTGCAGTCGAAGCTCGAGCGCGTGATGCGCGTGCTGCCGATCGAGAACGAGGCGGTGAACGAATGCTGGATCTCGGACCGCGACCGCTTCGCGTACGAAGGCCTCAACTCCGAGGAGCGCCTGCTGCACCCGATGGTGAAGCGCGCCGGCGAATGGGCCGAGGTCGACTGGCCCGAGGCGCTGGAGGCGGCCGCCCAGGGCTTGCGCGACCTCGTCGAGCGCCACGGCGCCGACGCGCTCGGCATGCTCTTCGGCCCGCAGCTCACGCTCGAGGAGCTCCACCTCGGCGCGGCGCTCGCGAAGGGCCTCGGCACGGGCAACATCGACCATCGCATCCGCCAGTCGGATTTCCGCGCGAAGGGGCGCGGCGCGCCGTGGCTCGGCATGCCGGTCACCGCGCTGGACGAGCTGGAAGGCGTGCTGCTGGTGGGCTCCAACGTGCGCAAGGAGCAGCCGCTCATCTCGGCGCGGCTGCGCGCCGGCACGAAGAAGGCGCTCAAGCTTTCCATCCTCAATGTGGCGGCGGACGAGACGCTGATGCCGGTCGCCGCGCGCTCCACCGTGAAGCCCTCGGAGCTCGCCGCGGCGCTGGCGGCGGTGGCCGCGGCCGCCGCCGAGGCGAAGGGCGAGCGCCTGAAGGGCGACTTGAAGCGCGAGGTGGGCGACGCGGAGCGCGCGATCGTGGCGAGCCTCGCCGGCAAGCGCTCGGCGATCCTGCTCGGCCACTACGCGCAGCAGCATCCCGATTACGCCGTGCTGCTATCGCTCGCGCACGAGATCGCGCGCCTCACCGGCGCGACGCTGGGCGTGCTGCCCGATGGCGGCAACGCCGTCGGCGCGCATCTCGCCGGGGTGCTCCCCACGGGCCTCGACGCGCGCGCGATGGTCGAGAGCCCGCGCCGCGGCTATCTCCTCGCGGGCGTGGAGCCCGGGCTCGACATGGGACGCCGCGCGTTCGAGGCGCTCGCCGGCGCGGAATTCGGCGTCGTGCTTTCCGCCTACCGCGGTGCGGCCACCGATGCCGCGCACGTGATGCTGCCGATCGCGCCCTACACCGAGGCGGGCGGCACCTACGTGAACATGGAAGGCCGCGTGCAATCGTTCAACGCGTCCGTGAAGCCGCAGGGCGATGCGCGCCCGCTGTGGAAAGTGCTGCGCGTGCTGGGCACGCTGCTCTCGCTGCCTGGCTTCGATGCGGATACGCTGGAGCAGGTGCGATCGGGCATCGCCGGCGGCAGCGACCTCGCCGCGTGGGCCAAGGCGAAGCTCTCCAACGAGATCGAGCCCCTCGAGTGGCAGGTTCGCGCCGCGCCCGCGGTGCTCGAGCGCATCGCCGAGTTCCCGATCTACGCCACGGATCCGATCGTGCGCCGCTCGCCGCCGCTGCAGAAGACCGCGGACGCGAAGATCGCACGCACCGCGCGCCTGCATCCCGAGACTTTCGCCGCGCTGCACCTCGCCGAAGGCATGCAGGTGCGCATCCGCCAGGGCGGCGGCGAGGCGCTCCTCGCGGCCGTCGCCGATCCCGCCGTGGCGCCCGGCTGCGTGCGCGTCGCGCGCGGCATTCCCGAGACCGCGGCGCTCGGCGAGGGCGAGGTCGCGCTCGACGTCGTGCGCATGGAAGCCGTGGCATGAACCAGCTCGCCACCCAGCTGCAGGGCTACGCGAACCAGTGGCTCGGCCCCGTGTGGGGGCCTGAGGCCTACACCACCGGGCGCTCGCTGCTCATGATCGTCGCGGTGCTGGTGCCGCTGCTCCTCGTGGTGCTCTACTACCAGCTCGTCGAGCGCTGGGTGATCGGCTGGATCCAGGTGCGCCGGGGTCCGAACCGCGTGGGCTACAAGGGCATCCTGCAGCCCATCGCCGATGCCATCAAGCTCCTCATGAAGGAGCAGATCATCCCGCTCGGCGCCAACCGCGGGCTCTTCTTCCTCGCGCCGATCCTCTCCGTCGCGCCGGCGCTCGCGGCGTGGTCGATCGTGCCGTT